>CBHEUU010000228.1:0-7236 GCA_965990355.1 uncultured Chitinophagaceae bacterium | reverse complement strand
GGACCATCCGGCTAATATTGATCTTTTAAGAATCAGCGGACTTTTTATTTTCAATAATCTGGCAGCAGCGGGCTGGCTGATCGCATGGACCAATGAACAAATTTTATTGTCACTGGCATTAATGCTGGTACAATTGCTTTCCCTCGTATCCATCCATCTCCGATTGAAGATCGTTGACCGTAGCCGGGAAGCTGGCTCATTGATCTGCACCCAATGGCCTTTAAGCATTTACCTTGGGTGGATAGTGGTTGCTACCATTCTTAATGCCAGCAGTTACCTGGTATCCATCGGTTGGAATGGGGCAGGCATCAGTCATATACATTGGACAGTGATCCTGATCGCAGCAACAGTGCTTATTGCATTACTGATGATATTCACAAGGAAAAATGTAAGTTTTGGATTGGTAGTGATCTGGACGCTCTACGGCATTATACTAAAACGCCAGGCTGAAAGCCCTGAAGTATATCAACTCATAATTATGACAGCATGGACAGGTATTGCCATCACTGCCATAGGCTGCCTGATACAATTCACTTTGAATGTTCTTTATAAAAGGCCCGGGCCGCATTTCCCTGAAGCCAAATATTCTTTAAAATAAACCCAGATGGACCTCCGATCACCGTATCCTTATTGGTTGCTTCGTCATGGGATCATCAACAGTTACCCCTCCCTTCAAAAAAACATACAAACAGACATTGCCATTATTGGCGCGGGTATAAGCGGAGCATTAGTAGCCTGGGAACTTATGAAAGCAGGCCATGCCGTAACCGTGATTGACAGACGGCACGCCGGTACAGGCAGTACTGCTGCCAGCACAGGTTTGCTTCAATACGAAATAGACACGCCTTTGCGTGAACTGGTCAGGCTGACAGGTGAAAAAAATGCAGTGCGCAGTTATATCCTTTGCCGCAATGCAATCTATGAACTGGAAAAGATCTGCCGTTTGCTGAAAGAAGATGGATTGTTCAGTGCCAGACCGAGTTTACAATACGCCTCTTATGACTCACATATTAAAAACCTGGAAAAAGAATACCGGCTAAGGGAGAATGCCGGATTTGATCTTCAATGGATGGACCGGCGTGCTATTAAAACAAACTATGGTTTTGATAAACCAGCAGGGCTTCTTTCTGCAGATGGCGCCGAAGCTGATGCATACAGAATTACTCATCTTTTATTATCCGGCTGTATTAATCTCGGCGCATCAGTGTTTGACAATACAGAAGTAATGGATATCCGCTACGGAAAGAAAGGTGTAGAATTAATAACCTCAACAGGGTTCAGGATAAAATCCCGCAAAATTGTAATTGCCTGTGGCTACGAATCGCAACGTTATATCCCCAGGCAGATACAGCAATTGCAGTCAACCTTTGCCATCGTTAGCGAGCCTTTTACAAAGCAGGAACTCTGGTTCAATAATTCGCTGATCTGGGAAACGCGAAAGCCTTATCTCTACCTGCGCACTTCCAATGATAGCCGCATTCTGGTAGGAGGAAAAGATGTTGACTGGTCGGATCCTCGACGCAGGAATGAACGGTTGCCGGGAAAAGCCAGGGAGCTTGAAAAATCATTTAAAGAACTTTTTCCCCGTATTCATTTCAAAACAGATTTTAAATGGGCAGGTGCATTTGCTTCCACCAAAGATGGGCTGCCCTATATCGGTTCCATACCTGAGAGGCCTCATACTTATTTTGCATTGGGATTTGGAGGTAATGGGATCACGTTCAGTGTTGTGGCCGCCAACATAATCAGGGATCTCCTGGAAGGAAAAAAGAATAACGATGCTCCAATTTTTTCTTTCGCCCGTTAAAGTGAATATAAATATGGCATCTCTTTTTCTTTATTCAGCAAATAAACAGCGTGAAAGAAAATACTACCCTCTCCCATCGTCAGCACCTGTTGCTTAACAAAGACCATAAGAAAGCTGCAAAAGCAGCCCAACTGGTTTATGTATCTGATAAGCAGCCAGGCATTATGCGTTTGAGAAAGGGAAAAAATTTTATGTACACGTATAAAAATAAACCACTGAATAATAAATCGCAGCTGGAGCGGATCAGGAAGCTCGCTATCCCTCCTTCCTGGTCGGATGTATGGATCTGCCATAACCCGGCTGGTCATATTCAGGCCACAGGACTTGACCTGAATAAAAGAAAGCAATATCGGTATCATGCAAAATGGAATTCATTGCGGGGAGAAACAAAGTTTCACCGGCTGTATGAATTTGGGAAAGCTCTTCCGAGAATCCGGAAAAAAATAAAGAAAGACATGGCTCAATCTGAGCTGACAGATAATAAAGTGCTGGCTACGGCCATCAACCTGATGGAGAAAACTTATATACGGGTGGGCAACAATGAATATGAAAAACTGTATGGCTCTTATGGGCTCACCACATTAAAAGATAAGCATGTAAAGATTGGAGGAGATAAGATCCGGTTTGTTTTTACCGGAAAGAAGGGTATTGAACAGCATGTTTCCATTTCCAGTAAAAAGCTCGCCAAAACTATCAAGCAATGCCGTGACGTGCCGGGCAAAACCCTTTTCCAATTTTATACTCCCGGTAAAAAGCACCGGGCGATCGATTCAGGAATGGTCAATCATTATATTAAGGAAGCAGCGGGGCAGGATTTCTCAGCGAAAGATTTCCGTACCTGGGCGGGAACGTTGCAGGCATTGGAATGTCTTCGTTTACTGGATGACGGAGTTGATGAAAAACTGCTTAAAAAGAATATGCTGGAAGTGCTTGATACAGTGAGTGCCCGACTCGGCAATACCCGTGCTATCTGTAAGAAATATTATATACATCCCTGCCTGTTCCGCTTATATGAGGAAAAGAAGCTCCTGGCCTACATTAAAAAACGTGGCAAAAAGAACACACATAAGGGAGATTTTAGCCCCGCTGAAGATTTACTGCTGCATATACTGGAAGAATGCTCTTAGTAATATTACTGGTATGATTTTTTAACCAGTATAATACCGAGGTAAAGATTATTAATTGAAAAAATTAAGATTATGAAAACGAATGAAAAAACTTCAGAGGTGCTGAATGATCTCATCGAGATCAATAATGACCGTGTCAGAGGATATGAAAAAGCATCGAAGGAAACAGCTCCTGAAGATGCTGATCTTCGTTCACTGTTTGAAAGCATGGCCGTCGAAAGCCGTAGCTATGTAAATGATCTGACCAAACATGTTGCTATTTCCGGCAATGAACCGGCAGATGGCACTACAGTGAAAGGTAAAATATACAGGGCATGGATGGATGTGAAAGCAACTTTTGGCGGAAAAAACAGGAAAGCGATACTGGCAGCCTGCGAATTTGGGGAAGATGCTGCCCAGAAAGCTTATGAAGAAGCACTGGCAACAGAGGCACCGTTACCTGATGATGTACGTCAACTGATCGCAGAACAGAAAAACAGCCTGAAGAGATCGCATGATAAAATAAAGAAAATGCGCGATGCTCAACATGCCTGATAAAAGATCAAGAGTGGTTGTAGAAACAACCACTCTTTCTTAAACTAGCCTAACATTTAAAATCAACAATATGCAATACGAAATCCCATCGACAGATGCAGATATGAAGACATTATCATCCTGCATAAATAAGTTGTCGTCAGATGGCTATATAGAACAATTCAAAGTAAGCGAGGACGGGCGGTTATTGTCCTCCGCCAAGGAAAAAAACTACCGGCCTGAACAGGTCCATGTCGTCAATTTTTTCCGCTTTGAAGGTGCCAGCGATCCTGATGATAGTTCCATTCTCTATGCTATCGAAACCGACGGCGGTGAAAAAGGAACACTTACTGATGCCTATGGAATGTACGCTGATCCACGTATTGGTAAGTTTATGAAAGAGGTTGAGGATATCAGCAAGAAAAAATAATACGCATCTGGTTTCTACCAGAGTTGTTTTCCCTGATAATAATCCAACACCTTTGTCCGCAGCACATAATCATACTTCGCGGCAACAGCATTGCTGTTCGCCCGGTCAAGTTTGTTTTTTGCTGTCAGGTAATCAATTGAGTTTCCCACACCGGAATTAAACCGTACATCTGCCGCATGGAAGGATTCTTGAAAAGCACTCACCTGTACCAGCAAAGTTTTATACCTTTCTAAAGAAGCACTCATATTGATATGTGCTTCTTCGATTGATTGCTGCAGTTGCGTTTTGGTGGTGCTGGCAACATACTCCGTGTTTTTCAGGTCTATCTTTGCCTGCTTTATCTTGTTGCGTTGCTGCCAGGCATTGAAGATCGGTATTTGCAGGCCCAGGCTCACCGAAGTAAAAATATTATTCTTTACCTGTTTACCATAGGTGATCTTCTCCGTGTTGAAATTATTCTGTTTCTTGTATACAGGATAAGAGGAACCATTGATCGTTACATAATCTGAGGATGCTACTTCAGATGAACCCTGGAAAATATCATTGGTAGCCACACTGGAATAATTGGTGCTGGCATTGCCGTTCAGGCTTAAAGTGGGAAACAATTGTCCCCTGGCGACCTTCACGCCGCGTGCTGCACTTTCCCTGCGCAGATCAACAGCCTTTATTAATGAGAATTCCTGTAAAGCAGTTGCATAAATACTATCAGGTGTATTTTCATAACGGGTAGCAAAGGAAGATGCATCCAATTTTTCCAGTTGCATATTCTTGTCGTAAGGAACATTCATCAGCTTTGACAGGCTAAGCTTGGATTGCTCCAGGGCAGTTCTTGTGCTGATGATGCTGAGCTGGTCATCGGCATATTGCCCTTTCAGATCAGACAGATCAGAAGGAAGGATCGCACCATCTTTATTCAGTATTTCCAAACGCTCCACTTGTTTTTTAGATAGCTCAGACTGATTAACAGCCAGTACCAGCAAGTCCTGGTTGGTAAGCACCTGCAAATAAGCAAGAATGATATTGATCGTTAAATTATCTTTTGCCTGTTGCCAATCCATTTTGGAAGCTTCATAAGCAAGTGCATTTTGTTTTACTGCATTTTGCATAGATAAGCCTCTGAACAGCACGATGCCGCTGCTTGCACCATAGTTGGCATAATTCACCTGTTGGTTTATATAGGTGTTAGTAAAAGGATCAATACTACGTCCCTGGTTGATACCATGGGAAGCAGATGCATTCAAATCAGGAAGCATGTTCAATCTTGCCTGGTTCCAGTTGATCTTACCGGTTTCCATTTGCAAACCAGCTTGCAACACATCCAGGTTTTTGGATAAACCCGTTTCAACACATTGCTGCAATGTCAACACTTTTCCTGCTGTTTCCTGTGCATGCCCCTTTGTGCAGGCAAGCGCTATGCACCCATAAAACCCAAAAGCCAAAATTCTTTTCATCTTTTATTACTATTTTATTTTCGGAATGGCGGTTATTTATTTTTTTCTACCATTCCATCCAGCAGGTTAATGATCCTTGAACCATAGGCTGCATTTTTTTCCGAATGGGTAACCTGGATAATGGTCACTCCTTCTTTATTTAATTCTTTGAACAATTCCATGATCACTTCGCCCTGCGCGGAGTTCAGGTTGCCTGTAGGCTCATCCGCCAGTAAAAGTTTTGGTTTCCCGATCAATGCCCTGGCAATGCCTACCAGTTGCTGCTGTCCGCCGGACAATTGCGTAGGGAAAAGATCTTTCTTTCCTACAATCTGAAAACGGTCAAGTATATCTGCCACCAATGCTTTTCTTTCCGAAGCTTTAACATCCTGGTAGATCAGTGGCGTTTCAATGTTTTCATACACCGTCAGTTCATCAATCAGGTGATAAGCCTGGAATACAAAACCGATATATTGTTTGTATAAAGACGAGCGTTGTTTTTCCTTAAGCTTATGAACAGATTCATGCAGGAATTGATACTCCCCTTCATTAAAATCATCCAGCATTCCAATGATGTTCAGCAGAGTGGATTTGCCTGAACCGGAAGGACCCATGATGGAAACAAATTCACCTTCTTTTATGACCAGGTTGATATCTTTCAATAAAAAAGTGCGGTTATTACCCGTGCTCACCCATTTGTAAATCCCTTTTAAGTCTACCATGTTTGTTTTGTTTATTCAATTCTTATACTAGATACTTCCCGTCGGCATACTGGTTTTCAACTGGCATGCCACTCCTTAAATATATGGTTTTCAATTCGTAATAATTGGTCGCCCCGGGAGATGTGCGAAAATGGACAAAAACTGTCCGAATACGGACAGTCTTTGCCAGGGGTTTTGCAGTAAGTTTTGGTCCGGGTTTGTTGAAAATCATTCTGTCCGTAATGCTTTTACAGGGTTGCTGCTTGCAGCTGAAGCAGAACGGAACCCAATACTGAAGAAAGCGATTACCAGGGCGATGGCACCTGCTGCTGCAAACATCCACCAGCCGATATTAATACGGTAAGCAAATTCTTCCAGCCATTTGTTCATCACCCACCAGGCGATCGGGCTCGCGATAAGAATGGCGATAAAAACAAGTTTCAGAAAATCTTTTGACAATAAGCCAATGATCCTTGTTACGCTCGCGCCCAAAACTTTGCGGATGCCTATCTCTTTTCTGCGATGTTCTGCAGTGAAAGCAGCCAATCCATACAGGCCCAGGCAGGAGATCAGGATAGTGAGCAGTGAGAATATTAAGATCAATGCAGATGCCTTATGATCGGCCCTGTAAAGATTGTCAAATTCTTCATCAGAAAAGGTGAATGAAAATGGCTCTGTAGGAAAGAAACTTTTCCAGATCTTTTCCGCGGCATTTTTTGCATCAATGGCTCTTGCAGGAGCAGTTTTAACCAGGAAGCTTTTATTATATTCCTGGTTATTGCGAAACACGACCGATCCTATTTTTTCATGCATGCTCTTATAATAAAAATCTTTAACCACACCTGTGATCACGCCGGTATCGCCCTGGGCCACGAAGTATTGGCCTACAACAGGTTCTTTTAATCCAAATTCGGCTACTGCCGTGTCATTCAATACTACCTTATGTCTGTCTGCCGGGTTATTGGGCAGGAACCATCTGCCTTCCTTTATTTGCAGGTTCAGTATACTACTAAAACTGGTATCGACATCGAAAAAAGCAATAGTAGGCCTGAAGTCTTTGGGTCTTCCAACCCAATCATTACTGCCGGAACTTCCGTTCAGCATGTTCACTATAGATTCCTGTCCCATCTGGCTCACGTTCTCGATACTGCTTTCATTGAGCAATGATTGTTTAATAGCGGACCCCAACGCTTCTCTTTCTTTTTGTTCAAGGCTTCTTATCTTTTTG
>CBHEUU010000227.1:0-7260 GCA_965990355.1 uncultured Chitinophagaceae bacterium | reverse complement strand
GCCACAGGTAGTGGAATTCAAAAAAGAAAACACCATCCATTTATTTGGTTCAATGTATCAGCCAGACCTGCAATTGCGGTTGGGAGCTGATTACTTTGTTGTTACCAACTACACTTATTTAAAAAACTTTTACGAGTTAAGCCAGGAGTCGACCCTTTTCAACCTGCTGCAACTGACCCTGCAAAAAACCATCAATATCGGCCGCCGCTGGAAATGGCATGCGGAGCTGTATTACCAGCAGCGGATCGGTGATGCTGAAGTGAATGTGCCTGCTTTGTACACCCGCAACCGTATAGGGTATGAGGGCAATCTCGGCTTCAAGAACCTGAACATTGCTTTTGGCGCTGAAGTGCGTTATCATACAAGCTATAAAGGAGATGGATATTCACCTATTATGGGCAAGTTCTATTACCAGGATTCAGTTACCATCAAAAATGAATTGCCCCAGATCACCGGGTATGTGCATTTCCGGATCAAAGGATTCAAATTATATTTCCGTGCAGAAAACCTTAATGCTGCGGAAGTAACGAGCAATGGATTTGGCTTTACAAGGAATAATATAGAAGTGCCGGGATATCCTTATCCAGGGTTGCTGCTGAGGTTTGGGATCAATTGGAGTTTCGTGAATTAACAATTCCAGCCTGACCTGTGGCTTTGATTATTCTAAAATCCTGCTATCTTTGTGGTATTCATGCGTAAAATCAGCGTATTCATATTGTTGCTGTGTTACCTCGCTTTCAGTACCGGGGTGATCATCAACTCGCATTATTGCATGAATCAACTGGCTTCTACTCAGCTATTTGCCACAGAAAGCAAGGAATGCGGAATATGCGGTATGCATATTGACGATTCGCATGGCTGCTGCCGGGATGAGGTGAAGATGGTGAAAATGGAAGACGACCAGAAAGTGTCAGCTGGCGTTTCCTTTAACCTGGAAGCTTTGGCTACGCCAGCACAACTTCCTTCTGAATTTATTGCTACTTCTTTTTATAATGCCCCTGTACAGGGATATACTTCTGATCAGCCGCCGCCTTTATTAAAAGGGCAGGAGACTTATTTGAAAAATTGCGTTTTCAGAATTTGAGACAAGGCATTTGAATGCCCGCTACTGTTTCGAATACTTATTTTTTAATGTCAGTTTATTAAAATTAAAACAATGAAAACGTTTAAAATATTTTCAATAATCGCCCTTTGCATCGCTTTTTCTACAACTTCTTTTGCGCAGTCCAAAACAGATACCATTTCTGTGTCAGGAAACTGCGGTATGTGCAAAAACAACATTGAGAAAGCTGCAAAAAAAGCCGGTGCTGCATCTGCCGACTGGAATACAGAGTCTAAAATACTCACCGTTAAATACAACAGTTCTTCTACCAATGCCGCAAAGATCCAGCAAAGCATTGCTTCTGTAGGATATGATACGCGCGATTTCAAAGCTGCTGATGAAGCGTATGATAAGCTTCATTCCTGCTGCAAGTATGAAAGGGTGAAGAAAGACTTGTCCGCCGGGGCGGAAGGACAACCTTCTGCATCTGTTCAGAAAAAAGGAGATTGCTGCAGTAAAGAAGGAGAAGGCAAAACAGCCAAAGAAGGCGAAGCGAAATCCTGCTGCAGCCAGGCTCATTAATTCTTAATGTTTAAATAATTATGGTATGAAGAAGCTATTGATTTTATTGATAGCGGGATTCATGACCCTGGGTGCAGCTGCTCAGTTCAGCAAAGCCACCCTGCAGGCTACAGGGCTTACCTGCGCCATGTGCAGCAATGCAATTAATAAAGCATTGCAGGAAGTGCCCTTCGTGGCTTCTGTACGGTCAGACATTAAGAATTCCGCGTTTAATATTGTTTTTAAAGAAAACACTCCTGTTAATATTGATGCTATCCGCAAAGCTGTGGAAGATGCTGGTTTTTCTGTAGGCAGTTTGAAGATGACGGGTCAGTTCAACCATATAGCGATCGGCAATGACAAGCACGTAGAGATAGGAGATGATGTATTTCATTTTCTCGATGTGAAATCAGACATGCTGAATGGAGAACAAACCCTTACTGTAGTAGACAAGAACTTTTTATCTGCAAAGCAGTTCAAAAAGATCAGCAGCACTACAAAGATGAGCTGCCTGCAAACAGGTAAAGCCGCATCATGTTGTGTAAAGGAAGGTGTGAAGGAAGATGCGAGGGTGTACCATGTCACGATTTGATCTGAACATTGAAAATTGAGCATTGATTATTGAATATTAATAATGTAAATTTTCAATAATCAATGTTCAATTCTCAATATCCAATGCTCTATAAACTATTATTAACTATGAAGAAATCAATCCTCCCGGTCCTGGCCTTACTATGCATGGTTTCTGTGAGCCGGGCGCAGGTGGCCAATATTGCAGATCCGCGTTTGCAGATAGAGCTGCCTACAGTGAAGGGCGATAAAATATCTCTTGCATCTTTAAAAGGTAAAGTGGTCCTGCTCGATTTCTGGGCCAGCTGGTGCGTACCCTGCCGTAGCGCCAATAAAAGACTGGTGAAATTATACGACAAGTATAAACCAAAAGGGTTCGAGATCTACAGTGTATCGGTAGATGACGAAAAAGCAGATTGGGAAAAAGCGATCAAAAAAGATAAGATCAGTTGGCTGCAGGTGAATGAACCCAGTGCTTTTGGAGCAGAGTCGGCCCGCCGCTGGAATATCAGTGCTTTGCCCACTACTTTTTTGATCAATAAGAAAGGAGATGTGGTAGCAATAGATCTGGAGACCAAAGAACTGGACAAAGAGATCGCCAGGCTGTTGGCAGAATAAGCTTACTTGCAGGATTGAGGCTTCAAAGCACAACGCTCATGAAACAGATTTTATTTCTATTACTGTTCCTGTACTCTTTTGGTGCAGGTGCCCAGGAATTATATGTATACACAGAGCCGGCTTCCAATATGCCAGCCCGCTCAATCAGTACAAGATTAAGTGCCAGTTATATAGGCAAGCAGGCCCCTTATAACAAGTTCATGCAACGGTATACGCCGGAGATCATGTTTGGCATCAATAAAAACTGGATGGTACATGTGGGTGCAACATTTGCTGATATGCATACATCCAATTTCCGGTGGGAATCGGTTTACCTGTATGGCAAATACCGCTTTCTTTCTTTTGATGAACTACATTCGCATTTCCGGATGGCTGTATTTGGAGAAGCTGCTTACAGCCGCAGCCCTTTTCATTTTGATGAATTAAGCTTCCAGGGAGATAAAAGCGGCGCACAACTGGGGATTATTGCTACTCAATTATGGAATAAGCTGGCAGTGTCTGCTACAGTGAGTCATTTGCAATCACTCGATGGTTCGCGGAATGATAAAACAATTTATATCCCTTCAAGAATATACCAGGCGATGAACTATTCATTATCTGCGGGATATTTATTGTTGCCTTTTCAATATACAGACTACAGGCAAACAAATCTTAACCTGTATACAGAATTGCTGGCACAGCAATCGCTCGACCGTAAAGCCTATTACATTGACCTTGCACCTGCTGTGCAGCTGATCTTTAACAGCAATACCAAGTTAAACCTGGGGTACCGTTTTCAGTTGGGCAGTGATATGCAGCGGATGACAAAGGACAGCTGGCTGATCAGCTTGGAACGTACTTTTTTAAATGCCCTGGGGAAGAAGAAAAAATAACATGGAAGTATATATCCGGAATATGGTGTGTGACCGTTGCGTAAGATCGGTGAAACATATTTTTGAGCAGGCATCTGTTCCTGTTGAAAATATTCATCTCGGTGTGGTCAATACCGTTAATGATCTTACAGAACAACAGATACAACAACTGAAAGGGACTTTACAGGCAGAAGGTTTTGAATGGATGGACAATCAGAAGGCAAGACTTGTGGAACAGATCAAACAAAAGATCATCCAACTGGTGCAGTCGGGAGAAATGGATGAAATGAAAGGGAATCTATCGGCTTATCTCTCTGCAGCTTTGCTGAAAGATTATCATTACCTGAGCCAGCTTTTTTCTTCCATGGAAAATGCTACGATCGAACAATATTTTATTCTCCAAAAGATCGAGAAAGTGAAGGAATGGCTGGTATATGATGAATACACCGTTAGTGAGATCGCTTTCAAGCTCGGTTACAGCAGCGTGGCCCATTTATCAGGCCAGTTCAAAAAAGTAACAGGTTTTACACCGAGCCAGTTTAAACAGTTTAAGGACCATTACCGGAAACCGCTTGATAAAGTGGGTCATTAGGAGTTATGTAAACCTTTCCAGGAATTATATAACACTTCCTTTTCACAAGGGCAGGAAATTTGTGTCATAAAGAATTAACTATGACGCATACGTATAATATTTCGGGAATGACCTGTGGCAGTTGTGTGGCCCGGGTAAAAAGTGAATTACTAAAGCTTGGAGATGTTCAATCAGCAGAAGTGCAGCTTGCAGGGCCGCAGGCTGTTATTACAATGGGAAAGCATATCGGTACAAGCGTGTTACAGGAAGCAGTGCATAAGGCTGGTAAGTATACCATAACAGAGGCTGATGGTGGCATGAAGCATGTTGCCGCAAACCAGGAAGAAGCCGGAGGAAATTCTTACTATCCCATCTTCCTGATCTTTGGGTATATCGCTGGTATCACCTTATTGATACAGGCTGCTGCCGGTGGTTTTCAATGGATGCAATGGATGAGTCATTTTATGGCCGGTTTCTTCCTGGTATTCTCTTTTTTCAAACTGATGAGCCTGCGTGGTTTTGCAGAAGGGTACGGAAGTTATGATGTGGTGGCAAAGAAGCTACCGGTATGGGGATATATTTACCCCTTTGTTGAACTGGCATTGGGCATCGCTTTTCTGACAGGATTTCAACCGCTGCTCATCAATTGGGTAACACTTGTGGTGATGGGTATCAGTTCAATTGGCGTAATACAAAGCCTTCTTAACAAATCGCCTTTTCAATGTGCTTGCCTCGGCACAGTGATCAAATTGCCGCTAAGCAAAGTGACACTGTTTGAAGATCTGCTGATGGTAGGCATGAGCGCAGTAATGATTATTACAATGGCAGGATGAAATGGGTCCGTACTATATTAAAGTTTGTCGCTTCATTATTCCGTAAGAAAAAATGTTGTCAATGAGAACGTCATTTTTACCGCTTTTAGTGATTTGCCTGTTTGCTGTAAAAGCATCGGCACAGCATGAGCATCACAATATGCAGAACATGCAGGAGAAGAAAGATACTGTTCCTGCCATGCATAAAATGGAACATCAGCATCCGATGTCACATGCGTATTCACTCAATCTTCCTATGAACCGGAATGGTTCGGGTACTTCCTGGTTACCTGATGCAACACCGATGTATATGTACATGACGGGCAAGAAAACAATGTGGATGTTTCATGGTAGTGTATTCCTGCGCTATACCAACACCAATATTTTTAATAAAGGGATAGGTAGTGATAAGTTTGATGCACCAAACTGGTTTATGGCAATGATGAACAGAAGGGTAGGGAAGAAGGGCTTATTTTCTGCCAAGGCCATGATCAGTTTTGACAGGCTTACAGAAGGTGGTGCGGGATATCCACTGCTCTTCCAGTCGGGTGAAACGTATAAAGGACAAAGACTGGTGAACCGGCAGCATCCGCACGATTTGTTTGCTGAACTGAGTGTGGGGTACAGTTATGCCGTGAATAAGAATACGGATGTATTTGCCTATTTCGGTTATCCAGGTGAACCGGCTTTAAGTGCCCCGGCTTTTATGCACAGGATATCATCTATGAACAATCCCGATGCACCATTGGGGCATCACTGGCAGGATGCCACGCATATCACGTTTGGAGTGGGAACATTGGGATTCCGGTATAAGCAATTCAAATTGGAAGGTTCTGTTTTCACAGGACGTGAACCGGATGAAGAGCGGTATGGATTTGATGAAGCCAGGTTTGATAGTTACAGCTATCGTGTATCGTATAATCCAACACCCAACTGGGCACTTCAGTTTTCGCAGGGATTTATTAATGAACCGGAAGCGCTGGAGCCCGGGGTAGATGTTACCCGCACTACTGCTTCTGTGCTGTATGCAAAGAGGATCAGTAAAGCAAAAGACCTGAATGCAGCACTTATCTGGGGTTTTAATGATAAAGGTGCGGGACATAGAGAGCATTCCCTGCTATTCGAAGACAATTACCGCTTTGGCCGGAATGCATTGTATAGCCGTTACGAATGGGTACAGAAATCAACCGAAGAGCTTAACCTGGAGGATCAATTAGGGCATCAAACCTTTGATGTGCATGTATTCACGGCGGGTTATAACCGCGGTATCTGGAAAAGCAAAGTAGTAGACCTTGCTGCCGGAACGCAGGTAACGCTCAATTTCCCGGCTTCTGCACTGAAACCGGTGTATGGGAATTTACCGGTTGGTTTTCAGGTATATCTACAATTGCGGCCTGTACTTCAGTAGTAATTATTGAGCCGTTCAATTTTTTTCTAGCCTGTCAGTATGCTGACAGGCTTTTTTTATTATATTTGTCTAAATATATTTTTAGACACGCCTAAAAAAATGTTTAGCTCTATTTAATAATGAAACAGATAACTCTACTCTTCATAGTCTTATTTTTTGGTTTTTCTACCCGGGCCCAGCACCCTGTCAATGTACAGGTGCTGGATGCCCAAACCCGCGAGCCTCTTGCCGGGGCCACTGTTCGCATGGGGGATTCATCGGTGATCGTTACAGATGCAAAGGGAAAGTTTATAGCTGATGCGCAACATGGGCATGCATTCCAGGTATCAGCTGCCGGTTATCTTACCCAGTTGATCAATATCGGTGAAAAACAATCTTTACTGGTCTTTCTTGTCCCTGATCATCGTGAGCTGGATGCCATTGTTGTTACCGGCACCATGAAACCGGTAAAAAGATTGGAAAGTCCTGTTGCGGTGGAAGTATATACCCCGCAGTTTTTCAAGAAAAATCCCGCCCCCAGTATTTTTGAATCTTTACAGAATGTAAACGGTGTGAGGCCGCAGCTTAATTGCAGCGTATGTAATACAGGTGATATTCATATCAACGGACTGGAAGGGCCGTATACAATGGTAACTATTGACGGTATGCCGATTGTCAGCAGTCTTGCTTCTGTGTATGGATTATTTGGTATTCCCACACAATTGATCGAACGCGTTGAAATTGTAAAAGGGCCTGCTTCCGGTTTATACGGATCAGAAGCTATCGGAGGTCTTATTAATATCATCACTAAATCACCGGATAAAGCTCCTGTATTCGCTGCCAATATG
>CBHEUU010000226.1:0-7326 GCA_965990355.1 uncultured Chitinophagaceae bacterium | reverse complement strand
GAAGATGAACTACAGAATTGAAATGAACTCCAGGAAGGGAACTAATAACCTTTTACATTCTCCGTCAACATATCCAATATTGGCTTATCCAGGCTGTTCAACTGACTTTCGGACGGCTTCAGTAATTCCAGCACCACAATTTCATTTTTCCCCTTTTTCAACCATTCCACCGGAACATAGATTGTTTGTTGCGGACCGATAGACCAGTAACGCCCCAGGTGATGACCATTGATCCAAACACAACCTTTACCCCAGTTGCGCATATCGAGATAAGTGTCGCCGGTTTTATCGAGTTCAAAAACTGCTTTTTTCAGTACCGGTTCATTTTCTTTTGGTGCGGGTTTGCCTCCAACCACCGAAGCCACCTTATCAAAAGGCAATGAATACTGTTGCCAGCTGGTCCATTCCTTTCCATTAAATGATACTTTCTCCGTTATGCCTTTTTTATTGTGAAGAAGATTAGGCCCATAATTGATACGTCCCATATTTTCCACGAGTATGTCTACAGTCACTTTGCCAGTTGGCAGCTCCACATACAGACTATCCTGTCTCAGCCGCCTGTCGAGCACTCCCACTCTTTTACCATTGATAAACACAATACCATAATCCCGCAGATCTTTGATAGCAAGCACACCCGATTTTCCTCCTGTTTGTTGCGTCCGGTAAAGCACATATCCATACGCCTGCTGCAATGCTTCAAAAGTAAGTGGCTTACGTGATTTTTTCGGAGACGGTAATATGGAGAAAAGCCCGGCAGATGCTGTGAAAGATATAGCGGGTAATAAAATGGTTGGTTTTGCTGCCGGCACTTCGGGCAACACCTGGTCCTTTGGTAAATGTTTTTGAATGGCCTCGCGGAACATCATGAATTTGTGTGTAGCATTACCTGCTTCATCCAATGGCGCATCATAATCATAGCTGCTTATCTGCGGTTCATAAAAGGCAGTGTCGTAGCAGTTGGCTCCGTTCATAAAACCACGTGTGGTGCCACCATGAAACATGTACATATTAATAGATATACCTGCTCCCAAAACTGTATCAAGCTGGCCTGCATATTTTTCGGCCGGCACAGTATGATGCGGGGTGCCCCACCAGTCAAACCAGGCAGGATACCATTCTGGTATATAAAAAGGTCCTTTGCCACCATTGTATTTCCTGATCAGTTGCTTCACCTCAGCAGGATCATTCACTCCATTTATCGCCACTAATAATCCGGGCAAATAACCTTTTGACAGATCTTTCGCGGGATCACAGGTGTATAAGTAACCATCAAACCCTGCTTCCTTGAACATCTGCTGATTCAAAGCAAGGTATTCGCGGTCGGAGCCATAAGAACCATATTCATTTTCCAGTTGCACCAGTAAAATATTTCCGCCGCGGCTAACGAGGTAAGGAGCCAATTGCTTACCCACTTCCATGATATAGGTTTTGTATTCTTTCAAATACTTCGGGTCCTTACTTCTCACCACCAATCCTTTTTCATTTTGCAACCAATAAGGATATCCGCCGAATTCCCATTCTGCACACACATAAGGACTGGGCCGCAATACCACCCACAAACCTTCTTCCTGGGCAGTACGCACAAAAGCAGCAATATCATTGTTGCCTGAAAAATCAAACACACCTTTTTGAGGTTCATGCAGGTTCCAGAAAACATAAGTGCCGATAGTGTTAATGCCCATTGCTTTGGCCATTTTCATACGATGGCGCCAGGCTTCTCTTGGAACACGCGGGTAATGGATCTCTGCAGAGATCATTTGAAATGGTTTGCCATCCAGTAAAAAATTTTCATTGCCGTAGCTGAACTGATGCTTAGCCTGCGCTCCTGCCAGGAACTGGATCAATAGCAACCATACAAGCATTGAAGAACGAATGGCTGAATTTCCTTTGGATATGTTTATTGTAGTTGTCATCTTGATTAAAAGGATCGTTTGGTTATTGGTTAAAATGAAGAACTGCAGGAGCAAGCCCCGGCGAAGTAAAAGAAACCGTAAAAGGTTTACCGTTGTCCGCTGGTTGCACATACATGATAAGCGGGCCGTTGACAATCTTTTTTACGCTGGCTTTATAGTCTGTTGTATCAGAAAGATCGCTGTTCTCAATACCCAGCAGCGCAGCCGCTCCTTCCACTTTCACGCTGATCGCATTACCCGGATTATAAAGCGGCCTTCCCTGCTGGTCGGTGATAAACACTTCTATTTGTTGTACTGCATTTTTTTTCTTTATCAATTCATGCTGATATGCTTTCGCCTGTATTGCGGCAGCAGCACCTGTTGTTTCCAGGCTTTGCACACTCACTTCTTTTCCTTTATTGTAACCTTTGGCTTCCAGCTTGCCCGGTTCATACAACACCTGCCAGTTGAGTACACCCTGCCTTGCTGAATCTTTTATTCGCCGGCCAAGTGATCTTCCATTAAGAAAAAGCTCCACTTCATCGCAATTGGTAAAACACCGCACACTCACCGAATCACCGGATAAACGGGTCCATTGCGGTGCGGCGCGTTTTTGACTCCAATTGCCTCTTCCATCGCTGGCTGAAATATTGTTGATGCCGATATAAAGCACAGGTGAATCACTCCACAGGCTTTGCCGGAAATAATATTCAGATTTGGGAAAACCTCCCAGCGTCATCAAACCAGCACCATTGGCGCGTGAAGGCCAGGCACCTGCTTCGCCTAAATAATCAATACCTGTCCAAAGAAACTGGCCGGAGATAAAAGGTTTATCTGCCACATCCTGCCACGCACTGTATTGCATGCCATTCTCACTGCCATAAATTATCCGTTTCGGATAAGCAATATGATCGGAATCATAACGGTATTCCTGGTAATTATAACCCACCACATCTATATTCTGCGGATAAGCAGTGGTATTGGACATTACCACTCCGGCTAATGCAGCCGTCACCGGACGGGTTGTATCCAGTTCTTTTACCTGTTGTGTTAGTTTACGCGAGAGTTCACCTAATAATGATGCAGGCGGATGATCCGGTAAATAACCTTTACCATAGATCTGCGGGTTGCGGCCACTATTCAACACTTCATGCGTATAAGGATCATTGGGATAATCGATCTCATTCCCAATGCTCCACAATATCACAGAAGGCCTGTTGCGGCTGCGGAGTACCATCGCTGCAATATCTTTACCGGCCCATTCATTGAAATATTCGTGATATCCCTCTTTGCCGGGAGTTCCCTTATTCCAACCTTCTATCCATTTGTTCTTTCCCACCTCCCATTCATCAAACGCTTCATCCATCACAAGAAAACCCATTTTATCACAGAGCCTGTACAAATAATCTGCATGCGGGTTATGCCCCATACGAATGGCATTGCAACCGGATTGCTTTAATATCGCCAACCGTCTTACCCATACTTCTTCCGGAACAGCAACACCCAATACACCTGCATCGTCATGCACACAAACGCCTTTGAGCTTGATGTTTTGTTCGTTAAGGTAAAAGCCGGTGTTGGCATCAAACCGGAAAGAACGGATGCCGACCTGGTCAGTCCATTCATCTATCTGTTTCCCGTTTGATGATAAGACTACATTTAAGGTATAAAGTGCAGGCTGATCGACTGACCATAATAATGGATTGGCTATATCGAAGTCCAAATTTCCATCAACGCTTTTTTTAGAAGGAACAACCAGTTCCAGCCGTTTTTCTGCTGCTTTACGTTCTTGCGGGTCCAGCAAACTCACCTGCACGGATACTTTCTGTTGTACAGCAGTGGTATTGTTAACAGAAAAATGCAGCTTTGTTTTTGCCTGGGCTTTATCTGAATGCTGAGTAGAAAACACAATATCTTCTTCCGGCAAATAAACCGGATTCAATATCACCAGCTGAACATCCCTGTAAATACCCGAACCGGTATACCATCTTGAATCCGCAAACTGTGTATGATCGGCTTTTACTGCAATAGTGTTTGATTTGCCTAACAGAACATAAGGCGTCAGATCATAACTGAATGGAACAAAACCATTGGGCCGTTTGCCCAGGTAATGTCCATTGATCCATACTTCGCTGTTTTTGTAAACGCCATCAAAATGGATCAGCAGTTGCTTTCCTTTCCAACTGGCTGGTGCGGTAAATGTTTTGCGGTACCAGCCAATTCCACCAGGCAAATATCCTGTAGCACTGGCCCATTGTTTACTGAAAGGTTGTTCAATGCTCCAGTCATGCGGAAGATTAAGCCGCCGCCAGTCTTTATCATTATAGGTCACCTGCTCCGCTCCTTTTATATCACCCGCAAAAAACTTCCATCCTTCATTGAACAGGATCTTTTGAGAAGAGCTTTGTGCAAAAACATATACCGGCAGCAGCCAGGCTATTAACAATAAAAAGTTGCATATTTTCTGACAAGACGATCTTTTCATGAGCGGGGATTTACGGAATGAATTATTGTGAGGAGATCACCAGCGTAGTCACACTTTCAGGCTCCAAAACAATCTGCTTACTGCCTGTATGATGTTGCAGTTTTTTTGTAACGCTGGTAGTGTACAGCGAAACAGTTTTCAAATCAATGTTATGTTGGTTTTTCACTTTTAATGAACGTGCGGTATTGGAAGAATTGACGATCACAGCCACAATCGTTCCTGTTGAAGGGTCGCGGAACGCAGAAACTATGCTGGTACTGTCATTTGTATTTAATGCAGCATTGATCCTTACCATGCCCGGCCTGATAAAACGGCTGTAATTGCCAAAAGCCCACAGCAGTTTACTGTCTGTATACGCTCCGTCTGTTTTGTTTTTATCAATATAGATCAACCCATCTTTATAATCATACGGTGAGATAGCGAGCCACCATTGCCAGGAACTTGCATTTGCCGCCACAAGGTCGGCATATATCACCCGTGCAACATATAAGGCTGATCGCATTCCGGTATCACGCTTCTGCCCGTCGATCTCGCCGTTGTTGTCACCCAGGATGCAATACTCCGACTGCCAGTAAGAAAGCCCCTTTACGGCAGCGACACGATCAGCCAGTTGTTTCCGGATACTGAGCGATTCACTGAATGGAGAAGTGCTGAAATAACTATGGCCTGCGATCACATTATCGACGGTTGATAAGCCACCGATATAATTCGCGCTGCCTTTTTGCATCAGATCAAAGACCTGATTGCCTCTGCCGGGCTTGTCAGCTGCATCCAGCAAATATTTCAGATGCCCTGCTTCGGTTACCACAATTTTTGTAGCAAGCTGTGACTGGCCGCACGCTGTATGCAGCGTGCGTACCAATCCGGCTAGTTGTTCATTTGTGTAAGGATTACCTTCCTGCCCTCCATCGCTCCAGTCCCATTGCGGCTCATTCACCGGGCTTAGATATTGGAAATTGATCTCATTTTTCTGCTGAAGTCCTTTGATAGCTTCCACCACATAGTTGGCCAGTGGCTGATATGCTGTTGCAGGTAAATTACATTCGCCTTTATCTGCATACGCTTTATGATTATGGGTAAATGTAACAGGCGGACTGTTCAAAAAAGCCAGGAAAGAGGATACACCTCTTTCCCTGGCTGCTTTCAAAAACCACTGCTGACCTGCTTGCGAACTAAAATTAAAATGGCCATCCGGTGTAAGTAATGATTCTGCACGGCGCCACTCATCTTTTATCCCACTGCTATCGCCTTGCTGTGCACTACCTGCACCAAGATTAAACCGCCAGAGAGAAAGCCCAATGCCTTTGGGTGAACCATCAGCCATAGTGTCAAGACTGAACAACCAGTCGGCCATCTGTTCTTTCTTTTGCGCAGGCCATTGCCCAACAAACTGGCATGACCATGCATCAGATGCACCAAAGTGTTGAATGGTTTGAAATGTTGCACCGCTGTTAAGCGTAAGCGTCATTTCTACCGGCTGTGTCCGAACTTTTCCACAACTCAAAACCGCTACAGAAGCCAGCCATGCTATTGTGCTAACTCTCATCATTTATATGTTTATTGGCTCCAAACATTCCGCCATTAATAACCACTGTTTTGCTGAAGCTGATTATCAGAAGCCAAAATTTCAGCCCTTGGGATCGGAAGCCAGTAATGTTTTGTTTCAAAGTGCCTGCCATCCAATGCAACTTTTGGTGCATAAGTAAAAGTTGAACCGGATTTTGTAATGGTTATTCCACCTGCAGGTTTGTTCTCTGTAACATCCGCTATTTTCCACCTGCGCACATCATAGAAGCGATGCTCTTCAAATGAAAGCTCCACCCTTCTTTCATAACGCACCACATCACGGAAAGCATCTTTTGAAAGGCCTGCTGCAACTGGCGGCATTTGAACACCAGTTCTTGAACGCACCTGGTTGATAGCATCCCTTGCTGAAAGAGTGGCACCAGGAGGTACAACATCCGCACCATAAGCTTCATTGGCAGCTTCTGCAAAATTCAGCAATACTTCTGCATAACGGAAATAGATCCATGGCTGGAAGCCTGCATTACCCCAGGGGTTTTGCAAAGGATAACTGTCATTCATAAATTTCTTCAGATAATAACCGGTTTTGGAAGTATTCCAGTTATCCGGTCCGTCTTTACTGTCTTTACCACCAGGAATAAATGTTTCAACAGTTGCTCCACGGTAAGATGCTCCATTATATAAAATGGTAGCGTAAAAACGTGGGTCGCGGCCAACATAAGGGTTAGCCGGGTCATAACCAGACGTTCCATCTGTGATAGGTTTACCGCTACTCAGCATCCGGTAATCATCCACCAGGTTTTGCAAAGGAAGATTACCTCCCCATCCGCCATAACCATTGGGACCATTTGCGATCTCCAGGTGGGTATGATTGGCATTCTTGGTATAAAGACGTGCAAAGATCAATTCAGTATTGGCAGTGGATGTGAAAAGCTGGCTGTAACCAGTCTGAGAAATGCTGTATTTATTCAGGGCGATCACTTCCTGTGCTGCAGCCGTTGCGGCTTCCCAGGTGCCTGCTGCATATAAAGGACTGGCAGCATACAATAATAATCTTGCTTTCAATGCAAGTGCTGCTCCTTTTGTTGCACGTCCAAGAGGCCAGTTGCCATCATTGTCGCGTGGTAATCCTGCTGCTGCTTCTGTCAGTTCTGCTACTGCGTAATCAATGCTTTCTTTCAATGTAGCCCTGTTGAAAAGAGCGGGGTCAAGCAGGTCATCATCCAGTGTATATACTTTATCTCCCATTAATACTACACCGCCATAATTACGGATAAGATCCTGATAACGGAAAGCACGGATGAATCTCAGCTCAGCTCTTAACCTGTCTTTATGCCCCTGGCTCATGGTGATACCATCCAGGCCATTCAAGGCAAAATTGCATTCGCGGATGCTGCGGTAGCTGCGTGGCCAGATGGTCCCCGC
>CBHEUU010000225.1:0-7333 GCA_965990355.1 uncultured Chitinophagaceae bacterium | reverse complement strand
GTCAAACAGCGGCAGGGCACGGTCTATAATATCGGTATGTCCCAGGGTTACAGGATCGAACGTACCGGGAAATAAGCAGATGCTGTGCATAATGGTATAAGTATTATTTACCGGCTGAGGGTTTCCTCAGTTCTTCCCGGTTAATGAATATGGAAAATATAGTGGTGCCGTAATTGCGTTCCGAACGGTAGTAGCTGAACTCCTTGTAATTATTGCGCGGCGTATGTTCCAGCACAAACCATCCGCCGGGGTTAAGCAATTGTTTCTCTACAATCTGTTTTGGCAATTCATCAATAGTGGTCAATGCATAAGGCGGGCCGGCAAAAATAAAATCAAAGCGGTCTGTGCATTGCTCAATGAATTTGAAAACATCCATCTTCACCATTTTCATGTTTTCAATGTGCAGGGATGCGGCCGTTTTTTTAATAAAATCAAACATCGCATTGTCTTTCTCCACAATGGTCAGTTGTTTGGCTCCACGGGAAGCAAGTTCATAACTGATGCTGCCTGTTCCTCCAAAAAGGTCCAGGGTGGTAAGCTCTTCCAGATCCAGTTTATGTTGCAGCACATTGAACAACCCTTCTTTTGCAATATCCGTTGTAGGTCGTGTGTATGGCATTTTTGCCGGCGGATTGATTTTCCGTCCGCCATGTTCTCCTGCTATGATGCGCATCTGGCCAGGTCATTAAGGGAGGTGAAAAAATGAAGCGGGTATTGCTGGTCTCCTTCCGGCAGCAACCAGCCCGATTCACGGAACTTAAGATGCAGGAAATAATTATACAATTCCCGGTAGAGGGCAGACTCCTGTGTGATCAATCCAGACAGCACCACCTGCACGCTTTCTTGCGTAAAGGAAAATTGCTTGCAGGCATTCAGCAAATAATACAATACATCTGCGGGAGTAGAGTATGAATAAGTTTGTGCCAGCAATAATTTATTGGCTTTTGTTACCAGCAAAGAGAAATCTTCTGGTCTTATATCAACGGCCAGCAGTCCCTGCGGATCGATAAACCCTGTATTTTTTAGCCCGATGGTATAAGTGTGCCAGCGGTTACCCGTAGCAAAATGCCGGCTTACCCATTCAGTGGTCTCGCGGGGCACGGTATAGATATTCTGTATCTGCCAGTCTTCCACGTATTCTGTCATCAGCAGGTCCTGGTCCAATGTTCCATACACCGCTTTGAGCAATTGTGGGGCTTCTTCCTGGCGGTAATGCACCTGCGGCACTAAAACGCTTTGCGGATGATCATAACAAACCAGTACCCTGGAATAATTATCGCCGAGCTCGGGATGACTTTTATAAATTTCCTGTAATGCCTCTTCTTCCATACTGGCATCAGTGTACCAGGCAAGGCGGTATAGTTCTGTAGCATTGGGAGAAGTGATGGCAAAGCCAAAATGCTTTTCGCCTGCACGTATAGCCAGCACCTTCTCAGAAGGATTGATCGTTGAATCGGATAAGATATGAAAAACCTGTTTCACCTGTTCGTTTTAATTGCTGCAATGATAGGAAAAATTAACCAGCCGCAGCGCAAGCGCCTGCGGCCAAGGCCACCTGCCACCAGACTCCCAAAGGCAGTGAATTGAGTGTCATTTCGTAAGTTTGCAACCCTCCAATGGCAAACATTGCTCCAAATAACGATCTGCAGGTTGAGATATCCACTAAACAAATCTTAAAAATAGCCTTGCCTATTTCGCTGGCATTGCTGATACCCCAACTCAATTTTGTGGCCAATACCGTTTTTCTGAGCGGATTGGGAGAAACGGAACTTGGCGCAGCCGGTATTACCGGCGTTTATTACCTGGTGTTTGCGTTGGTAGGCAATGGATTGAACAGTGGCCTGCAAGCCCTGATCGCGCGGCGGGCCGGGGAAAACAGGCCGGAAGAGATTGGGAAAATGTTTATCCAATCCATTTGGATCGCTTTGCTGTTTGCGGTCACCAATATCCTGATCACGTTTATTGCAGGGTCTTATTTTCTTTCAACAGTACTTCATAATTCCAGGATACAGGAAGAAGCGGCAATGTTTATCCGCATCCGCATCTTAGGATTGCCTTTTCTTTACCTGTTCCAGATGGGAAATGCTTTGCTTGTAGGTACCAATAACAGCCGGTATATGAAATACGGCTTTATTGCAGAAGCTGTTTTAAATATCTTTCTCGATTATGGATTGATCTATGGAAAATTTGGGTTGCCTCAATTGGGCTTTAATGGCGCAGCGGTAGCATCTGTTTTTGCAGAAGCAACCGGTGCATTGGTGGTATTCATTATTATTTTCTTAAAAAAATTCCATCATCGTTTTTCTTTGTTCAGTCATCCCCGGTTCAACCGGCCGTTGGCCGGATTGATATTCCGGCAGTCGTCTCCGCTTGTGTTGCAGTTTGTATTAAGCGTGGGAGCCTGGTTTTTATTTTATATTCTTATTGAGAACAGTGGCAGTGGTGAACATGCAGAACGTCCGCTGGCGATCAGCAACACCATGCGAACAGTGTTTGCTGTATTCGGGATATTTGTATGGGCTTTTGCCAATACCAGCAATGCAATGGTGAGTAATATCATTGGCCAGGGAAAACAGGCACAGGTATTATTTCTTGTAAAGAAGATCGCGGGATTAAGCCTTGCTTTTACTGCATCCCTTTGCCTGGTCATGAACCTGCTTCCCGGCATATTCCTGGGCATTTTTTCGAGCGATCCTGTATTCATCGGGGAAGCTATTCCCGTATTGCGAATGGTATCAGTGGCTTTGTTGCTGATGTCTATTGCAGCAGCATGCCTGAACGCGGTGACCGGCACAGCAAATACACGTGTGAACCTGGGCATAGAAATCGTTGCTATCCTGGTTTACAGTTTGTATGTTTATTGTGTGCTGCGGGTATGGCATTTATCATTGGTAATAGCCTGGGCATCCGAGTTCGTATACTGGAGCATTATATTTTCATTATCGGCTCTGTATCTTCGGAGTGGAAAATGGAAAAATAAAAAAATCTGATTAAGAAAAACCCGATGAAAAGACTATTTGTACTTACTGTTTTATTAACCCTGATGCTGGGTAGCTGCAAGAATACAGATAACCAGAAAGAGGAAGAATCCAAACCTGTTATCCCACTGATCAATTATGCAGTAAAAAGAACTTACCTGCATGATACCACTTCTTTCACAGAAGGATTATTATTCCACGACAGCCTCTTGTATGAAAGCACAGGTGCGCAACCAGGCCTCGAAAGCACCCGTTCTTTATTCGGTGTGCTGAGCCTGAAAACCGGCCGTATTGATGCGAAAGCGGAACTGGACAGGAAAAAATATTTCGGTGAAGGGATCGTATTCTTTGGGAACAAAGTTTATCAATTGACGTACACCACGCAAAAGGGATTTATATACGATGCAAAAACATTTAAGCCTTTAGGCGAATTCAGTTTTGCCAATAAGGAAGGCTGGGGTTTTACAACAGACAGCACTTACCTCATTATGAGCGATGGCACCAGTCAGCTCACCTATTTTTATCCTGATTCATTAGCCGTTAAGCAAACCATTGCAGTATCTGACACCAGGAATCCCGTTGACAAATTAAATGAACTCGAATTCATCAACGGGTTTATCTATGCCAATATATATACCACTTCCGATATCGTTAAGATAGATCCTGCCACTGGCAATATTGTGGGACGGCTTGACCTCAGTTCACTGGTAAATGAAGTGCAGCAGATGTACCCTGCATCTTTGGAAATGAATGGTATTGCTTATAACCCGGCAACAGGCAGTGTTTTTATAACGGGCAAGATGTGGCCCGTAGTTTATGAAATAACATTTCCACATTGATTGCTGGTCCATTCGCGCAATTCGCGCCTCATTCGCGCAATTCGCATTTTTCATCTTCGCTTCATCTTCGGGCTGTACGTTTGTTTTGTCAATGACACATCATTCACCCTAAAAAAACAAACATTATGAAAATGACACTGTTATATGCAGCCCTGGTTTTATCCCCGGCTGTATTTGCCCAGCAAACCTCTGTAAAAACAGCTCAGGCCGTTGAAGTGAAATCAAGCGTAAAAGCAAATGACCAGGCTGCCGCCGTAAATGCCAATGCTTCTGTAAATTCTTCAACAGCCATCCAGCCTAAAGCCACCGTGCACCAGGCAGGTGAGGCAGCAATTGATGCACAGGCAAAAACAAGAGCAAAAATAAACGCTGAAAAAGCGCAGGTTGCAGCCCAGGCCGATCAAACTGTGGCAGTAGCAAAACAAGCCACACCAAAAGCAAAAATTTCCACAGCATCGGAGTCCTCAGCTATCATTTCAGCAGGTAAAAACAATAAATTGAACACTGCAACGTCTCTTAATAATAATGCGACACTTTCTCCACAAGCTGCAAAAACAACTGCAGCCGTGAATAAAGATGTAGCAGTAAAAACCGGCAAGGTTAATGCAACTACAAAAACAGCGGTGAAGAATGCCGCAGCTATTAAACCTAAGCCGGCCACCATTAAAAGTAAAGCCACTATAGATAATAGCACCCTATTGAAAATTAGATAACAATCAACCGGTTTGCCCCTTTCGGGGGGCAAACCATTTTTAAAAACAATGACCCACTATCCTTTTGTCCGGATAACTTGTGTAGCACTTATTTTTCTGGCCGGCTCTTTTGTAAGCGCTGCCAGTGAAGGGAAGCCTGTTGCCCCTATCCAGGTACCCGCTTATATGCTGACAGACACGGTGCCTCCGGCAAAAAAAACAATAGAGGAAAAACCGGAAACGGAACAAAAGACGGAAACAGAAAAACCAGTTACTACTACTCCATCGGTTATCAAAGTAGTACCCAAGGCGAGAAAGCAGATAAAACCAGTTGCGTTACCTTCTGTGCCCCTTAAACCAAACAAGATCATTAAACCAGTCATTAAACGGGTAGGTTCATTGATCCCTTAATTCCAACACACGATGAAACTATATATTACCATAATCTTTCTGACGGCCTGCAGCCTCTGCCATGCACAGCAAGATAGTACAGTTGCAGCAGCCGATAGCACTGAAACGCCACGTTCTACTTTTACGATCGGCGCCAGCTATGCCAATAATGCCAGTTATTATGGGCAGAAAGCCCTGGAGAAAACACCTTATGTGGCTGCTGTTGCCAGCTATCGCCACAAATCGGGCTTGTATGCAACAGCCATGGCTTACCGCTTGCTGAACGATTCACAAACTCTTGCTTCTGCATCCAGCCTGGGAGCCGGTTTTGCCTTCAACCTTAGCAAACGCCTTAGTGCTGATATCAGTTACAGCCATACATTTTATCCATCTCTTTCTCCTTTTTTGCAGGCAGCCAATGCTAATAATGCAAGTCTTGGTTTTACTTACACCAGTGGACTGACTTTTACACTCAACGGTGATTATGCTTTCGGAAAAACTAATGATGTGTTTGTTACTGCAGGTATCGGAAAAATGATTTCCCTGGGAAGCTTTAGTGACAAAGACCTGGTAACGATCAACCCGGTGATTGATGTTACTGCCGGTACGCAGCGCTTCTATGAAACATATATTGAAGAAAAGAATTTGCGGGATAGCCTTCTCGGGCTTATTGGTCCTATCCTGGGCCAGCCTGGCAGCACTCCCACTACTACCACTAAAACAACAACCAGTTTTGACCTGCTGTCATACAACCTGAAACTGCCGCTGGCTTATAACCGGACTCACTATATGCTTGAACTGGCATACCAGTTGTCTGTTCTTGGGAAAAAAGCGCAAACAGGTTCAGGACAGGTGAATTCATTTGTAACTGCCAGTTTTTATTACCAGTTTTAGTGTACGAAACCTGTACTTAAATATTAACGGATGAAAGTATTGATCGTAGAAGACGAAAGGTCCATGGCATTGGAAATGGAAGCATTCCTGATGAAATCATACCTGTGCGATCTTGCGTTTACAGCTAAGCAGGGCATGAACCTGATGGAAGACAATCAATACGATTTTATTTTACTGGACCTTGGCCTGCCGGATAAAGATGGCTTGTTGGTACTGGAAGAAGCAAAAAAGAATTGCCCCCAGGCTTCTTATATCATTCTCACCGCAAGAGGCGATCTGGAAGACCGTATCAAAGGGCTTGACCTCGGCGCTGATGATTACCTGGCTAAACCATTTTCCCTGCTGGAATTGCAATCACGCATGCATGCGATTGCCCGGCGTAAATCAGGATTAAAAGATTCACAGGTTGAATTAGGCGATTTCACTGTTGATCTCCACCGGAGAGCTGTTTCTTTTAATGGGGAAGACATTGATCTGTCGCGCAAGGAATTTGACCTGCTGAGTTATTTACTGTTGCATAAAAACCGCCCATTAACGCGTATGCAGCTTAGCGAGCATATTTGGGGTAATTTATCTTCTGATGATTATGATTCCAACTATATTGACGTGCATATTAAAAATATCCGGAAGAAACTAACCACCTTTGCACCGGCAGACTGGCTGCAAACGATCAGGGGTATTGGTTATAAAATAAAGCTCTGAATTTGAAACTGCTTACCAAACTCACGCTTTTTGTAACGCTTTCAAAACTGGCGATCGTAACCCTGTTCGTATTGCTGTTGCCTTTGCTTGTAGGGAAAATCGCTTTCCAGTATACCAATTATTATCTCGATCAGCAGAAAAAAAAGGTGTTGCAGGTGATCAACCGCAACGGGATCGATTATTATCTGCAGGGTGATTCCAGTTATGGTAGTTATACCATGCTGAAAGAAGAATATATTTCGCTGGAACCCGTCTATACAATTCTTCCCGATACTATTCAAACATCACAGCGTGTAGTGGAAGGCGATACACTGACTTATCGTGTATTGAACCATGAGTTTGTCTACCAGGGTAAGCAATACATGCTGGAAGTTGGTAAAACCACAGCCACTATCAATCAATACAACCGGCCCCTGCAAAGAGTGGCATTGTATGTATTGATCGGGTTGATCGCTGTTACGATCCTTACCGACCTGGTATATACAAGACTGGTGCTCCGTCCGCTGGATGTGATTATACGGAGCAAACTGGTGAACCGGAAATTCCCCTTCAAAGAACACTTGCGGCCCATCAAAACATCCACTTCTGATTTCAGGTATCTTGATGAGTCGCTGATCAGGCTGATGAATAAGATCCGGGAAGATTTTGAAAGGGAACGCGAGTTTACTTCCAATGCTTCGCATGAACTGATGACGCCTATTACCATTTTGCAGAATAAAATGGAGAACCTGCTGATGGAAGATTTGAGCGATGATGCGCAGGACAGGATCATTGGGATGATGAAAACATAGAACCGGCTGAAACGTATCGTGAATACGCTGCTGCTGATATCGCGAAT
>CBHEUU010000224.1:0-7343 GCA_965990355.1 uncultured Chitinophagaceae bacterium | reverse complement strand
ATTGTTCGCTTCATCAAAGCGGGCTTTCAGTTCAACCAACACGGCCACTCTTTTTCCATTCTTTGCCGCACTGATCAGGGCCTGCGCAATCCGTGAATCGCTGGCTACACGATATAGAGTGGTATATATTTCTTCCACCGTTTGATCGATCGCTGCTTCGTTAAAAAAGCGAAGCACGGTATTGTAGGATTGATAGGGCGGATGAATCATTATATCACCGTCTATGATCTGTTCCAGTAAACGTTGAGATGGCCCTTGCTCCAGCTGAACAGCCGGCCAGGCAGGATAAGAAATTTCCTTACCTCCCACCGGCAGTGAAGCCAGGTCTTTCAGGTTATGATGCCGGCCGCCTTCAACCACTGATGCTCTTTTGAGATTGAGTGTTTCTACAATATTCTGCAGTTGCCGGAGTGGTATACCTGGTTCATAGAGAAATCTTGTTGCAAATCCTTTATCCCGTTTGCTGAGTTGCTTCTCGATCTTTTCCGCCAGGTCTTCATCATATTCATCTTCAAGATCAAGTTCTGCATCGCGGGTGATCTTAAGGTTCCATGCGCCTTTGATCTGCATGCCGGGAAACAGGCAGATAAGATTATGCCGGATGATATCTTCCAGGAAAATGATATAATGCCCGTCTTTCCAGAACCTCGGAACGTTATTGTAAGGAACATTGATCAGGTATAATTCTTCATCTGCCTGTTCCTGTTGCACAATCACGGCTATATACAATTGATTATTCTCCGGGAAAAAATCTGTTTTACCCGTCAGCAATACCGGTTGTAAAAAACCGGCCACCTGTGTATAGAAATAATCCGTGACCATGGCAGAAAGGCTTTCGGGTATTTCTTCATCGTATAAAAAATGATACCCCTGTTCCTGGAGAGCCGGTAAAATGTCTTCATGCAGGATGCGGCCATAATATTCCTGTTGCCGGTTAATAATTGCAGCAGCTTCTGCATACACACTTGTATCGCCTTTTTCTTTATTGATCTTCTGCAAAGCCATCATCGCCGGCACGCGCACACGATAAAACTCATCAAGATTGGAAGAATAGATCGAAAGAAATTTGATCCTTTCCAATAATGGTACAGTTTCCTTTGCCGCTTCTGCCAGCACCCTGCCGTTGAAAGAAAGCCAACTGATATCCCTGTCGAAAAAAATAGTGCCGCGCATAAAATCAGAATTGCTAAAAGAAAATCGCTGCTATCACAAATGCCAGAACCGATGCAACAATGCCATACATAAACACATTATAACCTGCCCGCAACAGCCGGTACTTCCGGCCAAGCACTATTCCTTGCGAATACACATCCCTGGTAAGGCTGCCATAAAGAAAATCACGATCGTTCATCATTTCTTTCATGCCCTTGTCGTATTCCTCATAGCTCATCCGGTAAAAATTACCGAAGAAAAGCAGGTTCACTTTCTTTTCATCTATCTCCTGCTGGGTGAATATTCCGGCAGGCAGGGCAGGGCGTGTGGCCAGGATGCAACAAACCATGGTGATCAGACAAACGATCAGTAATAAAATGGTGGGGATAATAAGATTCTGGTTGTCTTCCAGCTTGCGCAACAACACACTTAATAAAACCGACAGGATGATAGATGTAGTAGTGATCATGATATGGGCTTTATTATCGGCCATATCACTCAACCGCTGGTGGTTATTGGAGCTGATCCGGAACATGGTTTCAATACCCCTGTCCGGCCTTTCGTTTTTTGCTTTTTTTGATTCACCGGAAGGTTTGGGCACATTCACTGGTTTGGGTGCAGGTGTTCCGGCCACTACTGGAATGGTAGCGCCATCAGCTTCAGGCCCTTCTTTTTCTTTCAGCTTTTGGAGATGCTGCTTTTTCTTTTCGGTTAGCAGGGTCTGGCCGTAGTCTGTCTGAAAATGATGTGATTCCAGGAAAGGGATGGTGCTCAGCCTCCAATCGTGTTTGGATATTTTTTTTCCCATCCTCCATTCCGCTTCCTTGCGCATCAGTTTATTCTGCTCGGGAAAATCATCCGTACCCAGGTGGAACAGGTCTGCATCGCAAACGATCCTCTCCAGCAGGTTTTTGGGCGATTGAGGCAGGGAAGTAGCCATGATACAATTCTGAACGGAACTGATGATATCTTCTTCCACTCCTTTTCCCTGCAGAAATGCGGCAGCCATTTCTGAGCCTCTCAGTTCATGGTTGGTTGCCGCCCCGGTAACATAATAGCCTGTATCGTGATACCAGGCTGCAGTGGTAACAATAAAAAAATCCCTGTCGCTCAACTGGTAGTGCCTGGCCAGCAGGCCTGCATTGGTCACTACCCGTTCAGTATGCGACAGGTTATGATAAGTAAATCCTTCGTTTTCGTGAAGGCGAAAAAAATGGGTCACTTCCTGTTTTACCTCTTCCAGCAATTGGGCATAATTCATACATCTCTTCTTTTGTTTCCTGATTAAATCCTTTCTAAAAGTACGGCGAATGCCACTATTCAGCAAGAGAAGGAGTCAATTTCATGCTTTCGGGTTCAGCACCCATTGATTTGCCTGCCTGATCTCTTCAGGTGTGATCGTATGCCCCATCATTGGGTAGATCTTTTCCAATACAGATGCATTCATTTTCCGCAGCACAGCTGTGGAAGACAGCACCCTCTCCACCGGCACATGCGGGTCAGGATCGCTGGTGCCAATAAAAACGGGAGTATTATGGAAATCTCCTTTATAGTTTTCTTCATAGATCTTATCTCCGATCAGGCCACCGGTAAAAGCCACCACACCACCATATTTTGCAGCATTCCTTGCAACAAACTCAAGAGTGAGGCAAGCTCCCTGTGAAAAGCCAAGAAAATAAATATGCTCTTTATTGATTCCGGCAGCTTCCACTTCTTTTACTGTTTCATTCAGTACAGCCAATGCAGAAGATAAAGCTGGTTCAGTGTCCGATGGAACGGCCATGAATGAATACGGATACCAGCTATGCTGGGCAGCCTGCGGGGCCAGTAAAGCATAATCCTTCACCTCCAGGTGCTGCGCCAATGAAAGAATATCGGCAGCAGAACCGCCACGGCCGTGCACCATGATAAGAACTTTTTGCGCTTCTTCCGGTTTTTTACCGGCAGTATAGATCTTCGTGTTCATAGTATTCGATCCTCAGTTTTCGATTAATGTTGGCAACACCTTCTCAATCTTTGTTCTTTGCGGTTCATATTGTGCAGGCAGTTTCAGCCCTTTTCCTAATTCACTTACAGCTTCATCCACGTCAAAACCAGGATTATCAGTTGCCAGTTCAAACAACACACCGCCTGGTTCACGGAAGTAAAGAGAAAAGAAATAGTTCCTGTCTATTTTGGGTGTGATATTAAATCCTTTGGCCACAATTTTTTCCCTGAATTGCATCAGCACTTCATCATTCTTTACCCTGAAAGCAACGTGGTGATTGGTGCCGCCTGCTACCAGACCCGGATTTTCATCAGGTGATTCCACCAGGTCAACAATACCGGCATTTTCAACAGCCGTTGTAATAAAACGGTAACGGTTGCCATCCTGCTTCAATAAAGTGTAACCAAATATACCGGTCAGTATTTCCGCTGTCGGTTTGATATCTTTTAATGTCAGCACAATGCTGTGAAAACCGCGGGTGGCTTCAGCTGCAGTCACAGCTTTTGTTGCCCAAGGCGTACGGTTATCTTCCTGTACAGGAACGATCAGGTTCAGTTTTAAACCATCAGGGTCCTGGAAAGGCAGTAATAATTCACCAAACCTTTCAATGGGCTCGTCTTGTTTTACTTTGTATTCATTGAACCGGTCAGCCCAGAATTTCAAACTGCCGGCTGGAACGGAATAGCCGATCTCTGTGGCCATGCCTGTTCCGGTATGACCAGGTTTGACATGCTTCCAGGGAAAGAAAGTAAGGATCGTTCCAGGCGTACCAGTTTCATTACCATAATAAAAATGGTAAGTGCCCGGATCATCAAAATTGACGGTTTTCTTTACCAGCCGCAGACCGAGTACAGAAGTATAAAAGTTATAGTTGCGTTGGGCATCACCGGCAATAGCAGTGATATGATGTAAGCCCTGTATCCTGTTTTCCATATAAATTCTTTTAGTTTTTTGGTTAATGCTCCGGATTTCCGGGGAAGGTTTTGCTTCAAAACCTGCACAAATTTCCGGCTTAAACAGGTGGCGGGCAATGTCGGATTTAAAGATAGTGATGTATAAATACTGGTTTACCCCCGGGTCTGGCAAACTTAACCTGTCAGTAAACAAAACTGACCGCCCGGGGTGACACGGCAGGGGTCTTACAATTTCAATAACTGTATATCACAGTGAAGTTTTACTTCATCAGCGATCATTACACCGTATTTATCAATCACCTGGTTCCAGCTGATGTTAAAGTCTTTACGATTGAAAAGGGTATCCATTTCAAAACCGGCTTTTGAATTGCCCATAGTATCTTTTGAGATACCTGTGTGGCGAACATCAAACTCCAATGGCTGGGTCACATCTTTGATCGTGAGCTGGCCATTTACGTGCAGGCTGGTTTCATTAACTGTAACTGAAGTGGAACGAAATGAGATAGTGGGATAGCGGCGGGCATCAAAAAAATCGGCAGATTTAAGGTGATTGTCCCTCTCTTCATTGCCAGTGTACAGGGAATTGGTATAGATCGTCAGCCGGATATCACTTCCGCTGAAATCATCATTGGGTGATACCACCGTTCCTTCAAACTCGGTAAACCAACCGGACACAGCTGTCAGCAAAAGATATTTGCTTTCAAACCTGATGCGTGTATGCACAGGATCTACCATCCAGATTATTGAATCTTGCTGATCTTGCATTGTGAAGCGAATTTATAATAGGTTTATCAATTATTATCAGCACTGATCTTAAAACTTGAACTGTACAGTCGCCCCGGCCATCAATATATCTTTACCTGCACCAACCTGCTTTAAATAATCACCTGCATTGAACCACGTAAACTCTCCCCGCAGGTACAGGAATTTATTTGGTGTATACACCAAAGAGGTGCCTAATTGCTGGCCGATATGTTTTGCTGTAGCACCCACCCCGGAATAAATCAACTGCATATTAGGGCCATAGATCCCGTCCTGCACACTTTTTCGCCAGAATACATCATAATCAGATTGCCAGGACAAGTTCTTTGCAACGGCCAATTCGATATACGGATGAACATCCAGCAGGTTGGAAGGCCCTATCAGGGCAGCCAGTCCAAAATAAGCACCCCTCGGAAATAATGGATTAAAAGTGTTCAACCGTCCGTCCCGGTATTTTTTATCCCCACTGATCAGCTCCGTTTTTACTCCCAGCAAAGGTTGCCAGCGCATTGTTGGAAAACTACGAGAAATATTAGCAGAAGCCGTCCATGCAGAAATCGTTTGGGAAGCCAGGCGTCCCCATTGATACACTCCTTCGAGGTCATATTGCCAGTTTTGCTTATTGCTCCATATCCTGCTGCCTATTGAATGGCGGAGTTCCCTTCCTGTTCCATCATCAAACTCAGCCTGCTTTTTACGAATACCCAAATAATAAAGATCAATATTTTGAAGGAAGAATATTTTATTGCGGGTAAGATAAGCACCCCATAATTGAATGCTCTTATTAAACCCGTCATTGAAAATTCCTTTCTCTGCAGCTACATAATGCGTATAAAGAAGATCAATCTGGTAAAGTTGTTTTTCCCAGACAGACCGGAAGCCATCAAACGACTGGCGGTTGTTGGGCAGTTCACGTACAGACACCAGTCTTTGCGAACCATAAGACAATTCCTGGCGACCGGCCCGGAAAAGCCATTTTCCCCCGGCCACATCTGCATTAATATCAAAAAACGCCTGGTGCAATTCCAGTTCATCCTGGTCCACCGGGCTTGCATTGGTTTTACTGCCAATCAGGCTGCTTTGCAATTGTGTAAAAAAACGGAAATGTTTTCCTGTGTGCAGGTCTGCATGCACCAGATATCTTGCCAGCACATACCCATCTTTATCGGGAAGTGCATCTCCCCAGTCTTCATTTTTCAAATAGAAATACTGGAACCGCATTTCGCCACCAAGGCTGATATATGAACGGCCATCCTTTGCAAGAGGAGTATATTTTATTTTTTTATACCAGTCGCCGCTGCTGTCTTTACCAAGGTAAGCATAATCCTCATCATACCGCAAGGATTTAAAAGGCTGCACCTGCGAAAATACCTGCAGGCCGGTAATAAGGAATAGACAGAAAATATATAGTCGTGCCATTGTGAAAATTGATGATATAAAAATATCTTTCGGTTTATTTAGATTGATAACCTCCATAATATTTAACAGGGCTCCAACCAGGTATCACGGGCAGACTGGCTGGTGCCAGTGATTTGAACTCAGCATTTCCATACACTATTTTTCCATCCACAATGGTGAGGTTTGAACTGATCGTTTGTATCTCTTCATCCGGCACACTGAAATAATCTTTGTTGAGTATTACCAGGTCAGCGAAATATCCTGCTTTGATCTTTCCTTTTGAATCGTCTTCTCTGATCAATGAATAGCCACCGCTGGTCATCAGGCGAAGTGCTGTCAGCCTGTCCAATACATTTTCTTTTGCCATCACCTGTGTGTTGCCAATGGTTTTACCGGTAGTGATCCAGTACAAAGCAATCCATGGGTTATAACTTGCTACTCTCGTACCATCAGTGCCTAACCCAACAGGTATACCCAGTTCCAGCATTCGTTTTACAGGTGGCGCTGCCAGTGCGGCTTTCCTGCCATAACGGCGAATAAAGCTTTCACCCTGGTAAGCCATACGGTGTTGCACTGCAATACCACCACCAAGTGCTTTGATCCTTTGCAGGTTGACATCACTGATCGTTTCGGCGTGATCAATCAACCAAACAAGCCCATTCAATGGAGTTTCCCTGTTCACAGCTTCTATCACATCAAGGTCACGGGAAATGCTTTCATTGTAAGTAGCATGCAGGCGGAATCGCCAGCGGTTCTTTACGAGCAATTGCACAACCGGCTTCAGCGTGTTTTCCATTGCAGCAGGCAACTCAGGCCTTGGAAACAGGAAATTCTCAAAATCAGCAGCTTCTGCCACCAGATTCTCGCCACCCCCTGTTACATGATAATCTATATCATTTATACTGTTGGATGCAGGATGTTCTATATCAACCATACTGATCCATCTTGTGTAGTCCGGCAACTCCATACCTTTTTTCTGCGCAAACAGAAAATAAGGTAGTCTCACGGTTATCTTCCCTTGTTTGTTGAGGGAATCGGTAATGGCATAGTCATCAGGGAAATTCTGAAACCCGCCTCCTGCATCCATTACAGCCGTTACACCCAGCCTGTTCAGTTCCGTCATGTATTGA
>CBHEUU010000223.1:0-7419 GCA_965990355.1 uncultured Chitinophagaceae bacterium | reverse complement strand
CGACAAGCAATTTTTTCATTGTTTCTTATTTAGAATAGCGGCCCTGGTGGGGCAACACTATTTATGCAATTGATAATACACTTCACTCCATCTCAACTCATTTTTGAATTGAGAGAGTTTGGTATCTTTTCCAATCAACGCAAATTCGATATCTGCCATGTCCGCAAAATCTTCCAGGTGTTCTGAGGTCAGATTCTGACTATAGCAGGTATGATGCGCACCTCCTGCCAGGATCCAGGCAGCGCAACCGTTTTTCATATCAGGATAAGGTTTCCATAATACCCTTGCCACCGGCAGATGAGGTAAAGCTTCTGTTGCTTTCACTGCTTCCACTTCATTCACCAATAAACGGAAGCGGTTGCCCATATCAATGATAGATGCATTGAGTGCAGGGCCTGCTCCGGAGTTGAAAACGAGACGCACCGGATCTGCTTTTCCACCGATACCCAACGGATGCACTTCGCAGGATGGCTTGCCATCTGCAATGCTTTCGCAGATCTCCAGCATATGGGAACCCAGTACCAACGGATTGGATGGATCAAAATGATAGGTATAATCTTCCATAAAGGAATTACCACCAGGTAAACCACTGCCCATTACTTTCATGGCTCTTACCAGTGCAGCAGTTTTCCAGTCGCCTTCACCCGCAAAGCCATAACCGGCTTTCATCATTCGCTGGGCAGCGATGCCAGGCAATTGCACCATTCCATGCAGGTCTTCAAACGTATCGGAAAAGCCTTTGAAATTACCGGCTTCCAGGAATTGTTTTAAACCGAGCTCAATCTTCGCAGCATCGAATAATGACTGGCGTTGTGCCCCTCCTTTACGAAGAGATGCAGCCAGTGAATAGCTGTCTTCATACTCCTGCATTAAGGTATTCACTGCAGAATCGCCCACTTCATTGATCACTTTTACAAGATCACCAATGCCATGTGTATTAACCGCATAACCGAATTTATATTCAGCTTCCACTTTATCACCATCCGTAACGGCTACATAACGCATGTTGTCGCCAAAGCGGACAAACTTCGCACCCTGCCAGTCGTGCCAGCCTGCGGCTGCACGTGCCCATGCATTGATGCTTTGCAGGGTTGCTTCATCCTGCCAGTGACCTACCACTACTTTCCTGTTGCGGCGAAGGCGGCTTACGATAAAACCGAATTCCCTGTCGCCATGCGCACTCTGGTTGAGGTTCATGAAATCCATATCGATCTTATCCCAGGGAATATCGCGGTTGAACTGTGTATGCAAATGAAGCAAAGGCTTCTGCAATATTTTCAGTCCATTGATCCACATTTTGGCCGGTGAAAAAGTATGCATCCAGGCAACAATGCCGATCACATTCTTTTCAGCATTGGCCGCCATGATCACGTTGTAAATTTCTTCAGGTGTTGTGACCGTTGGTTTATATACTATTTCCACCGGTATATGTGCGGAAGCATTCAACCCTTTCACGATTGTTTGTGAATGCTCTGCTACCTGCTTCAGTGTTTCTTCCCCATATAAATGCTGGCTTCCTGTAACGAACCAAACAGCCAATTTTTTCAATTCCATTATTTCTCTATTTTTTGATCTGGTTATTAGTAGATGTATGTGTTTACTGATTACTGGCCATAATAACTGTTAGGCCCGTGCTTGCGTTCAAAATGTTTTTTGATCAGCGAATCCTTTAACCGGAGTGCATCAGCTTTGATGGATTCTGTGATATAGGCCATCTGGGCAATGGATTCCAGCACGGCGCTGTTGTAAACAGCTTTATGTGGCGTTGCTCCCCAGGTAAATGGCGCATGATTACCTACCAGTATCATTTCCACTTCTTCATAACTGAGTTTCCGTTGCTCCAATGCCTGCATGATCTGGAAACCGGTTTGGTATTCGTAATCGCCCTGTATCATTGCATCATCCATTGGCGGAGCGCAGGGAATATCACAGGTGGTATGGTCAGCATGCGTAGTGCCATAGATGGGGATATCGCGAAGGCTTTGGGCCCAGGCAGTGGCATACGTGGAATGCGTGTGCACAATACCACCTATCTTTTCCCAGTGTTTATACAATACAGCATGTGTAAGCGTATCGGAAGAAGGACGGAGTTTGCCTTCCACTACTTTACCATCAAAATCCACGATCACCATTTTGGACGGCGACAATTCATTGTAAGGAACGCCGCTTGGTTTGATGGCAAACACAGCTTTGCTGCGGTCTGCTGCACTCACATTGCCGAAAGTAAACAACACCAGGCCCAGTTGCGGCAACTGCATATTGGCTTCGTAAGCCTGTTCCTGTATGTGCTCGTAAGGGTTCATGGCAGTTCGATTGTTCCGTTAGATATTATGATTGTCCAACCAGTTCCTGGTGTAAAGACATTGTTTCCTTTTCTATATTTTTTCCCAACACAAGATAACGGCGATACCGTTTTTCATACAGCTCCACCTGGTCCGGTTCAGGGAAATATTCATTTTCAAAACCCCTTCCCATTGCTTTCATGGCCAGTTCCACTTTTGGATAAATGCCGGCAGCAGTGGCAGCAAACATAGCAGCACCGGCAGCACAGGTTTGTTCACTGCGATGGATGCGGATAGGCATGTTCATTACATTGGCCATCATCTGCATAATGAAAGGAGATTTTTTAGCCACACCACCCATACCTATCAAACCTTTTACAGGTATGCCTTCGCTGTTAAACCGGTCAACTATTGTTTTGGCGCCAAAGCAAGTGGCTTCAGCAATAGCACGGAATATTTTTGGAGCATCAGTACCAAGACTCAAACCAAGCACAGCCCCTTCCAATAATTGGTTAGCATCAGGGGTTCTCCGCCCATTGAACCAATCAATCGCGATCTCAGCATATTCATCCACCGGCAATGCAGCCGCGGCTTTGGAAAGTTCAGGAATAATAGCAGCCATACTTTCTTCCACCAGTGCGTTGGCAGTAGCAGCATCAACAACTGTCGACTTCGCCAGTATTTGCTGCAATGGCCAGCTCAGCACTTGCCTGAACCATGCATAGGCATCACCAAAAGCAGATTGTCCGGCTTCCATACCCAGCATACCGGGTATAACAGAACCAGGCACCTGGCCACAAATGCCGCGCACCAATTGGTCACCTACATCTTCCATAGGTGCAACAAGGATATCGCAGGTGGACGTGCCCATTATCTTACTTAAATGATACGGTTCAATTTGCCCGCCTACTGCCCCGATATGCGCATCAAACCCGCCTACACCAATTATTACATTGGAAGGCAGCCCCAGGCGTTCAGCCCATTCTTTGGAAATAGTGCCGGCAGCTTCTGAACAAGAATAGGTTTGAGAAAATAACCGGGAAGTAAACCCTTCCAATATGGGATCGAGGGCGGTAAAGAATGAATCAGGAGGCAGTCCCCCAAATTCTGCAGACCACAATGCTTTGTGGCCAGCGGAACAAACACCACGGCGCATTTCTTTAACATGCTTGCCGCCGGTCAGTAAAAAAGGTATCCAGTCACAATGCTCTACGAGGGAATAAGCAGCATTTCTTACAGCTGTATCTTCCCTGAGCACGTGTAATAATTTTGCCCAGAACCATTCGGAAGAATAAACGCCTCCAACAAACTGGAGATAATTGGTATCATAGCGTGCTGCATGTGCATTTATTTCTGCGGCTTCTTTTACAGCCGTATGATCTTTCCATAAAATGAACATGGCATTGGGGTTATTGCTGAATGCAGGCAATAAAGCCAATGGAGTGCCGCTTTCATCTACAATCACTGGAGTGGAGCCGGTGGTATCTACTGATATTGCCGCAATGTTGGCAGCAACAGCAGGTCCTGCCTGGCGTAAACAGGATGTGATAGTTTGTTCAATGCCTTCTATATAATCCAGGTGATGTTGCCGGAATTGGTTCAAACCGGGTTTACAATAAAGCTGATCTGTCCATCTGGGGTAATAAAAAGTAGAAGTGGCGATTTCATCTCCGTTAGAAGCGTCAACAAGTATAGTACGAACAGAATCTGTTCCATAATCCACTCCTAACACGTATTGCTTTTCCATAAATGCAAGCTATTTTCGGTTCAAATATATTATTAATTGTAGATTTTACAATTAATTTTTCGAAATGAAATTTTACCTGGAATGTATCCAAAATTAGGGATGCAAGATTCTTGCTGATTCTCACATCTTCACAGGAAATAAACCAATTTAAACGACTTCATTCCGTCTTCCCGCCTTACCGTAAAAAAATAAAACTGTAAGTACAATTTTACCGGGAAGACGGGAAGGCTATCTGTGATCAGTACTGACGTTATTTTTTTGGGGCCTTAAAGAAATTGTTCATGAACAATAGTTGGTACCCGATCGCATTACTCCAATAGGGCCAGTTGTGGGCGCCGGGGCGTGTGATATAGTCGTGAGGAATGTTGCGTTGGAGAAGTTGCTGGTGAAGGTTTTCGTTTACTTTAAAAAAGAAGTCGTCGGTGCCGCAGTCGATGATAAGTGAAAGGGAATTGGGTGTGAGCAGGTGGAGTAAGTTGATCACGGTGTTCTTTTCCCAGTTGTCGGGGTGTTCGGCATATTTACCTAACCGGGCAGCCATGTCCCAGTTGTTGGGAAAAGGACGGATGTCCACTCCCCCACTCATGCTGCCGGCTGCGCCGAAAACGTCCTGGTGGCGGAAGGCCAGGTATAAGGCGCCATGGCCGCCCATGCTGAGGCCGGTGATGGCGCGGCCTTTCGGGTTTTTAATGGTTTTGTATTTGCTGTCGATCCATTCCACCAGTTCTTTGGACACGTATGTTTCATATTTATAACGGGGATCTATAGGGCTGTCCCAGTACCAGCTGTTGTTGCCATCAGGGCAAACGATGATGAGTTGGTATTGATCGGCGGCTTTTTCAAATCCTTTGGCTCTTGATATCCAATCGGCATAATTGCCACTATATCCATGCAGCAGGTATACAACAGGAAGTTCTTTGGCGCTGGCATAATTATCAGGAGTGATCACAACAGCCTTGATGCTTTTTTTCATAGAAGCGCTGTAGGTTTCGACAGTATCTACCACAGCAGCAATAGCGGGTAGTTGAGCAATCAATAAAAGGAAGGCTAGCGTTATGATACGGGGCAGTGTTCCTTTCTTCATGTTATTTATTGATTGGGCAAGTTATATATTTTTTCTGTGTACGCTGTAAGGGTCAGGCAATCTGCGACAGGAATTGCCGGGATTCCCTTTTATTTTTATTGTCAATTAAACTATTAATTATAAACACATTCTAAAAAACCGGAAAATAAATCAATCTTTTCCCGAAAGTGTTCCTGCTAAATAGCATCTAAAAGCCATAATCTTTCTGCATGCGCCACCGCCACCTTTGTTTGCTTCTGCTCAGCCTGATCATGGCATCATCCGCTTTTTCACAAAAGGCCGCGGTTATAAAAGGCATAGTGACCGATTCAACCGGGACGCCACTCCACGGCGCTTCTGTAAAAATACTGGCAGGCAAAGACAGCACCGGTATGATCACTGGTAAAGACGGTTCCTTTGAGCTGAGGTTGCAAGCTGTTTCTTCTATAAAGCTTGAGATTTCCAATATCGGGTTTGCGCCATTTGTTAAAACATACCAGGCCGCCAGTTCACCAATCAATGCAGGCACCATTCAATTGATCGCTGAATCATCCGTGTTGCCGGAAGTAGTCATCAAATCCCTTAATCCTATCACCATAAAAGAAGATACAGTTGAATACAATGCTAATGCTTACAAAGTGCGGGAAGGCGCTCCTGTGGAAGATGTGATCAAAAAACTTCCTGGCGTTACTGTCGACAAAGATGGACAGATTACCGCGCAGGGCAAACCCGTAGCACGCGTGCGGGTGAATGGAAAAGATTTTTTCGGAGGTGATGCACAAACTGCCACACAGAATCTTCCTGCAGATATCATCGAGAACATTCAGATCATTGATGATTATGGCGATCAGGCCAATCTTACCGGCATAAAAAGCGGTGAGCCGGAAAAGATCATCAATATCAATATCCGTAAAGACCGCAACCGCGGCAGGTTTGGCAATGCCAGCGTTGCAGCTGGTAATGAAGAGCGGTATGCAGTTGGGCTTGTTGCCAATGATTTCAAAGACGAAAGACAGCTTTCTTTCCTGGGTGCTATCAATAATACCAATACCAATCTTTTCAATTTTAATGGCGGAGGAAGAGGCGGTGGCGCAAGAGGTGCTAATTTCGGAAGTTCGGAACGTGGCGGCAATGGAGGTAATGGTATCAGCCTGTCCAAATCAGCCGGCTTTAACTATCGTGATGCATGGGGCGAAAAGATCTCGGTGAATGGCAGCTATAGTTTTTCTTCCCGCAACAATAATTCCATCAGCACTTCGCAGCAGCAGGATTTTAACCCGATGAATATCCGGTTCACCGAACGCAACAGCAACTCGCATTCCAGCAATGCCAATCACAGGGTCACGTTCAATTTTGAGTATAAGATAGATTCGATGAACTTTCTGAAAGTCTCTCCTTATCTGTCCCTCTCCTCTTCTTCTTCCAATAGCCAGAGCCGCTCAGCCATCAGCCAGAAAGAATATTATACACTGAATAATAATCAATCTTCCGGCGAATCAAGTGCACCCAATACAGGAGCTGATTTCACTTACAACCATAAATTCCTGAAAAAAGGACGCAATATCAATATCTCCGGCAGTATCACGTATTCTTACCGCGACCAGCAGCAGCAGATAAAAAATAATTACACGAATGCAGATTCCACTTTCTTTCCGGTGGAGGTAACAGATACTATCCAGCAACAGTATATAGACATTGCGAACCGCAATACCCGCACCCAGGCAAGGGTATCTTACACAGAGCCGCTGGGCAGCAATACAGGTACGAAAAGAACAGTGCTGGAAATGAATTATGAATGGAACCGTTCAGTTACCGAAAACCAGCGCGACGTGGATGATATAGATCCGGCAACAGGCCAGCCAAGCTTCAATCCCATTCAAAGCAATAATTTCGATTATAAGTTTGTCACCAATCGTATTGGTTTGAATATAAAAGGGAATTCTGCTAAATATAATTATGTGATTGGTTTGGTATCGCAGCCCAGCAGCCTGAGCGGACAATCTGTTGGCAAGGGTATCAATACGGATTACCGGAATATGAACTGGATCCCTTCTGCAAGGTTTGTGTACAATTTTGCCCGCAGTCATTCGCTGACGCTTACCTATGGCGGTCAAAGCCGCGAACCGGATTTCATGCAATTGCAACCAGTGACAGATAGTTCCAACCTGAACAATATCGTTATAGGAAATCCTAACCTGCAGGCAGAGCTAACAAGAAGATTAAGTTTGCAATACAATAAGTTTGATAATAAATCCGGCCGGTCATTATTCACCAATCTTTCCTTTGATCAAACAGACAATAAGATCGTAAACAGCCGGGTGAATAAC
>CBHEUU010000222.1:0-7441 GCA_965990355.1 uncultured Chitinophagaceae bacterium | reverse complement strand
GCCCATTCACAGGCGCTACAGCAAATACAGACCTGAAATTGCTTAATCCATTCAATCTTCCCAATCCGAATTTCAACTATTCTGATGTGGGTGCTACAATTTCACCGGTTAAGAACCGCGCGAACTTTACCAGCTGGCCAGGCAGTTTCTCAGGCATTTGTCTGACTTCGTTTACTACGACCACTTATGCAGGTGCATTCCCTGCAAATGCAGGCGCACGCTGGGACGCAACCTGGTCTTCTTATTCCGCATTGACAAATCCGTATACGCCTTAGTTGGTTAATTGAATATCCGGTATTATTAAAAGCATACGTCCGGGCAGTTTATCTGCCCGGATTTTAAAATAAATCCCTTGTTATGAAGTTCATGTTTGTTCTCTGTTTTTTTGTGATCATTGCGGCTTCTTCCTGTAAGAAGGATGGGCATCCTATTGAACAACCCTATTTTGGTACGATGAAAGTATTAAGCAGTGCCTTAACTCCTGACGTAGCAGCCTTATTCCTGTTAAATATAGACGGTATTACTCTCGATACTATAAAGAGTTCTGAAAATTTTCAAAAAGACTATAAAATCAAAGCTGGTGAACACCTGATCAGCGTGCTGAACGATAAAGGTACAGTTGCCTATAAAGACACGATATTTATAGACAGCGAATCTACTGTTGATCTTCCGGCTTTTGCCATCCAGGGCGAAGCCTTCCTGGTAGATGATTATGATCCTGCAGTTATTAAGCCAGCCGAAGGCAAAAGCCTGATCCGTTTAATTACACTCGATCCGACTCTTCCGGATAAGATTAATGTGAAGGTGAATGCCTTCTACTACGATGCAAATTTTGAAATAAAAACCATTCCGTTGAATCTTCAATTCAATGAGCCGGTTTCAAAACAATCATATACTCAATTTCTTGAACTGGAAGATCCTGCACGCATTCTGGAGAGCATCGGTGAGTCTCCGGACAACACCTATTTCTTTACCTACGTTTTGGAAGGGTGGGATGCCGCTACGGGTAACCAGGTGATCAACCTCGATATACCGAATTCTGATTATACATTCTTAGCTTTTGGTAGTGGTGCTTTGCATGATTGGCTGCCGAACAGCGTTTTTACCATAGGTATTCCTGTTAAAGGAGACAACCCGCCACCATATAGTTGCAGTGTGATCTTCCAAAGGCAATTGTGATCAAAAGAGAATTGATTTCTTATTCAACTTATCCCGCACACCAACCCAGGAGCCGGCTACCGATGTGGAACACCGCATTTCCGGTAAGCCGGCATTTTAATTTATCAGGAATTTTCACAAACCCGTTTTACCCTCAAGCCAATAACCTTTTGCATAAATTTTTCCCGGAACATTGTTATTTTTTAACGCTCTCCTGAAAGTTTGAACGGATCTTACATTTCCTGACAGGATAAAATTTGCAGTCTGCCATCCGTCAGTTTTAAATAGCGGAAGATCATTTATCTGATTTTCATCCCGGAACAACCCATTTTTGGGAAATATTGTATAATTCTCAAATCCTAAAAGCAGGGGAGCTTCTTTATTTGCTTCATCCAGTTCAAAATAAAATTGGAAATCGTGCTGGTGCTTTTTCAGAACAGGTAAAAAAGAAGAGGCTAGCGCCAGGGTGGTTTCATCACCGAAGATCATCTGTTTTTTTATCCGCGGATCATATTGTTTTTGCCCTCTTGGAATGCTGATGCGTAGCGTATCACCTGTATTCAGTGTATCTATATACTGACTTCCGGGACCGTTGCCGTGTATGTGGATGATCATATCCAAAACACCTTTTTGGGTATCATAATATGCAGCCGTGTAATTCCTGAACTCCGTATCACTTACCCGGATAACATTGGCGTACCCGATTTGAAAATTCATCCGCGATAGGTTTCCACTAAAGCGAATCTTCTTTACGTTCGGGCTGATATAGATTGTTTCTGAAACCGTTACCTCATAACTGGCTAGTCCTTCCATTAAATCGCCCAACCATTTTGGTGCACTCGATAGCATTGCATTCAATTATATTGTAACGCCACTCGTTGGCTTATTGGTCGCTTTACCGTTTGCTTTTTTCTTTTGCCCCACCATATATAAAACCCTGTTATGGGTAATGATGCAGCAACAATAGCAGCAAAGAATACTAAAATTCTGCCAGGTAAACCAGCTACACCACCGGTATGAATATCATACGTCATCCGGTTGGCCTTTTCTCCGCTATTTGCATCCGCATAAAGCCCCCATGCTGCAGGTTTAAATCGCTCTGCTGTATACTGATTAAAATAGAGATTATCTGTTCTGGTAAATTTATCTTCATCGAGATACATCATTACCTGGAATGATGCTGAATCAGTTGCGGGCAGGCGCATCTGATAATGTTCCAGTCCCGGATATTCTGCTCTGACCAGCTCATGTATTTTATCAATCGCGAATGTTGAATCTTTTGTTTTCCTGGATAGAAATGTTGGAGATTTGGGACGTGTTTTCCCTCCGCTGAACAACCAGTATTCTGCAGAAAGAACATTTTCAAAACTCCATACAAGGCCCGTGGCAACGATAAACAGCAATACCCAACTTGCATAAAATCCCAATACATTATGCAGGTCATAATTCAGCCGCTTCGGTGAAGCTCCCCATTTCACTTTAAAACTGTTTTTCCGTGCTGCTCTGTTCCTGGGCCACCATAAAATGAGACCGCTGATCACCATTATAGAGAAGATGATCATACAGGTTGAAACAACAACATGGCCGATATCCTGCGGCAACCATAAATACATATGCCCACGGAGAATAAACCGGAAAAATTCATTGTCCATGTCCTTTGTCTTTAATACCTCTCCGGTATAGGGATTCAGGAATACGGCCAGGTAGTATGACTGATTGCCCCGCTTGATAAAATGTACTACAGCTGATTCCTGCCTGCTCTTAAAAATGATCCGCGTTGGTTTTTTACCTGGCAACTGGCGTGAGGCAATCGATAAAAGTTCAGAAACGGGTTTGTATGCTGTCGCTTCTTCTTTTACCTTAAGATAAGGCTGTGTCAACTTGGACAACTCTGGCTGAAAGGAATAGATGGCGCCGGTAAGAGCCATGATAAAAAACACCAGCCCGGACGCAAGCCCGAGCCAGAGATGAAGCACGCCGAATATCTTCCTGAATTTATTTTTAGAATTTGAACGCGACACTTGCTAAGAAATTAATTGGTTTTTGGGGAGAGCCGTTATTATTCCAATAGCGGCTGTCTGTAAGATTATTTCCCTTTAAAGAGAGCCTGAATTTGCGCTGATCATAAAAAACAGCTCCGCTCAGGAGTGTATAGGCAGGAACTTTGAAACTATTAGCCGCATCAAACCATGATTCGCCAACATAATTTACTCCCGCTCCAAATCCGAGCCCTTTGGCATTGCCTTCTTGAATGCTATAGCTTATCCAGATATTGCCGATATGGTTAGGACTGAACGTAACTTTTTTGCCTTTTACAGCGTCGGAGGCTTTGACAAATTTGTTTTCATTATAACCATAACCAGCTACAACACTCATTCCCGACACAGGACTTGCTATGATTTCCACTTCCAATCCGCGGCTTCGCTGTGTGCCATCCTGGAATGTAAAATTGCGGCCGCCGATCAATTCTGTGCGCGTTGAATTAGTGACATCAATATTATAATAGCTGATGCTTCCGTTAAGCTGTGTATTAAACAGGTCAAACTTTACTCCGCCTTCCCACTGATTTCCGTACTGAGGCTTCAGTACTAAAATAGTATTGTCGGGTTGGGTAACAGGAGCCAGGTTAACAAATCCATTCATATAGTTGCCGAAAGCAGAAAGCCGGTTTTTGATCAATTGGTAAACAAGTCCAAACTTGGGTGAAACTGAAGTTTGCGAATAACCTCCTGTATAAATGCTGGTAGATGGATTATATGTGCCTTTGGTAGAGAACCGGTCAATACGAACACTCAGCATCGCCATTAATTCAGGTGTAAAGTTGATTACATCAGATGCATAGATGCTGGCATTTTTGGAAACAGTTGTGCTTGCCCCAAATCCACGCTGCGCAGATAATGTTTCCAAAGCCGGAAGGCTCATGTCCTTTATCGGTTTGCGGATGTTTATCGTATCGAAGTTGACTGTTACCCGGTAGAGTTCATTATAGTTGTAGTTATAGTCAATACCTGCCACAAGCCTGTTGCGCATCCCGCCAAGATTGAATTCCCCGATAAAATTTTGCTGAACTTCGATATTTCCAAATGTTTCAGGAGTTTGATTTCTTGCAACGCGCGCATACATAGAGTCGTTGATCATGTTGAGTGCTGTCCAGTAAAGATTTTTATAAAATCCTACTGAATACAGATAGTTCGTCTGTGATTTCCATTTATCAGAGATCTTGTATTCAATCTGCGCCTGGATATTGTTAATTCCGTTGCGTACATCGATACTGTTATTGATAAACGATTTCTTATAATCTAATGGCAGATCTTTAAAATTCCGGGCACTGATATTTGCCAGGTTACCCAGTGCAAACGACACTACTGTATAATTGCCACGGGTGGCTTCCATGTCAAGAACGAATTTCAACCGATCATTCACCTGGTAAGAAAATGTGGGAGCAATGGTATAATTCTTATTGAATCCCTGGTCCTGGAAACTTCCCTCTGATTGCCCTGCTGCATTGAGACGGACCAGCATGGTTTTTTCTTTATTCAAAGGGGTATTGATATCGGCGGTTACCCTGCCGAATTCAAAACTGCCGGCAGCGAAACTTATTTCTCCACCAAACTGGTCGTAAGGACGTTTGGTAACATAGTTGTACACTCCACCAAAAGTTACGTTCCTGTTGCTGCCAAACAATGTTCCGGATGGTCCTTTAATGGATTCCACGCGTTCCAGGATAATAGGGTTCAGTGGTACAATAGCGCTGGTGGCCATGCCATTCCGCATACCAATTGTTGTGGAGAAGCCGCGCATGCTTAATCCCATAGACCCGCCTGCAGAAAAATTCGGTACTGCACCCGGGATATTCCTGTAAAGATCTGTGCGCTCAATGATAAGCTGTTCCTGCATTAAAGCCCGGCCTACCACATTGTATACCTGTGGATTTTCCAAATTGCGCAGCGGCATGCGGGCAACATATTCGCTCGACTTAAAAACGAATTTACTTTTTGAGTTGGTAACGGTTACTTCCTGCAGCTGGCTATTGGAGATCGTAATCTGCAGGTTGATGGATACTGTTTTATTTTCTTCCACCACTATTTTTTCGCGCAGGGTTTCATAACCGACCAGTGTTACTTCCAGTTCCTGCGATCCAACCGGTACTTTGGAAATGGTAAAAAAGCCACCATCATCGCTTACGGTGGTGCGGTCTGTTCCTATCACCGTGATAGTGACAAAAGCTGCCGGTTGGTCGTCTTTGGTAGTCACTCTGCCTTTAACCGTTCCCAGGGGAACCTCATTTCCATTTCCGAAAGCAGCCAAAGGAAAAAACAGGATAAAAAGCCGGATCAACTTATTCATAAACAGTAGGTAAAAATTTGTGCAAAATTCCGGGATTGATGGCCGGATCGGCTTATCTATCGGGAAAATCCATTTACTAGATCGGAAAAATTGGGTTATTCAATAGTGAACACCTGATGTACCGAAATCGGACAATAGTGTTAGTTGGATAATTATAATTGATTGATTTTTAGACAGATAGTGAAGTGGCATTTTCTTGGAGATTGGATACAAAATAACCTGGCACTCATGTTTAGAAACTCCTTCAATATTGCCTGGCGCAACCTGGTAAATAATAAGCTTTATAGTTTTATCAATATCGGTGGATTAGCTGTAGGCATTAGTGTTTGTATGCTCATCCTGCTTTATGTGGCACATGAAATGAGTTTTGACAGGTTTCATAAAAATGCAGACAGGATATTCTACCCGGTTATGGATTTTAAAGAAGGTGAGAAAGAAGTGTCCATCGACAGAGTGAGTTATCAAACAGGGCCAATGCTTAAAGAAGCTGATCCTGGAATAGAAAGTTATCTGCGGGTGAAGGAAATAAATGATAACAAGGTTATTGAAAACATTGCTGCGCCAGAAAAGAAATTCACGGAAAGAAATATTGCTTTGGCCGATGCCAATTTCTTTGACTTTTTCTCTTTCCATTTAATACAGGGTGATAAAAGGCATGTTTTAGTGAAGCCTTTCACAATGGTGATCTCCCGGCAAGCCGCTATAAAATATTTCGGCCCGGCAGATCCGGTAGGGCAACTGTTGAAATTTGACAACCAGTATACTTTTGAAGTCACTGGTATCCTTGCAGACCCGCCGTCCAATTCAAGTATTCACTACGATTTTATCGCTTCCATGGCCAGTCTTACAGGTATAAAAGAAGAGAGCTCTGATGTTGCAGGTGGAAGAGTAGAAGTGGGAGCCTTTAAAACATTTCTATTATTAAAAAATTCCAGTAAGGCATCTGTTACAGAAAAAAATTTACAACAGTTGGCAGGCATGTCGGAAGGCAAATTCAACAAATTCGTTTATTCACTGAATAAAATAACGGACAGGCACAAAAACTATGATAATCCTGCTAATGGAAAATACCAGAAAATATTTTCCTGGGTGGCGGTGTTAATACTTTTCCTGGCGTTGATCAATTATATGAGCCTGGCAACTGCACGTTCTGCTACCCGCTCAAAGGAAGTAGGAGTAAGGAAAGTGATGGGAGCCGGCCGTTCAAACATCATAAAGCAATTTTACATTGAATCCGGGCTGTACGCAGTATTGGCATTTTTATTGGCTTTGGTACTCTTTATAACGCTGAGACCTGCATTTTATAATCTGCTACAGTTGAAGATGGATGACTCGTTTGTAGTCAGTCCCTATGCATTCGTAATCTTTGCAGGTCTTTTCCTGATCACTGTTTTTATTTCCGGCAGCTATCCCTCGTTGGTACTTTCTTCCTTTAAACCGGTTAAAGTCTTATATGGCCGATTCAGTAAGCAAAGAGGCGGCTCATTTATCCGGAGGTTTTTCACTGTATTACAATTCTCCATTTCAGTAGCCTTGATTATTTCAAGTGTGATCATTTACCAGCAACTTAATTTTTTCAGGAGTATGGATACTGGTTTTCAGCGGGAACATATAGTGATGATCCCCTATCCAAAAAACATCAGCCAGCATTACCTGGCTTTTAAGCGGAGTGTAGAGAACACCAAAGGAGTGGAGAGTGTAGCTACGGCAGCAGCTCCCATGTATGGAGGCATAGATATGACAGGTGCAAACTCCGGGAATGCCAAAGAAAGTATTTTTGTATCAGAAATGTACGTTGACCAGGATTTTATAAAAATGCTTGGGATGCAATGGAAGCTTCTCCCAGTTGATGAACAGCAAATTGCTGCTAAAGGGCAGGTAGTGATCAACGAAGAACTGTCCCGTACCTTAGGTTTATCGGCCGATCCTCTGGGGC
>CBHEUU010000221.1:0-7441 GCA_965990355.1 uncultured Chitinophagaceae bacterium | reverse complement strand
AGTTCTTCCTTGATGCTTTTTAATTGCTGTTGAAGGAAGTATTCCCGTTGCTGTTTGTCCAGCTCGGTTCTTGTTTTGGTAGTGACTTTATTTTTCAGTTCTGCGAACTGCAATTCTTTTTGCAGCAATTGCATCAATATATCTGCACGTTCCCTGATATTATTTATCTCCAGTAGTTTTTGTTTTTCGCTGATCTCTGTATTCAGATTGCTCGATACAAAATGGATCAGGAAAGAAGGGTTTTCTATATTTTTTAAAATAATAGATGCTTCTGTGGGGATGTTGGGTGAAAGCTGGATGATCTCTGTTGCCAGGTCTTTAATATTGGAAACATAGGCATCAAAATCCCCATCTTTTGGCAATTCATCTTCTTCCAGTTTTTGTATCCTGGCTTTGAAATAAGGATCTTCAGTGAGGATGGTTTCAATAGTAAAACGGGTTTTACCCTGGATGATGATGGTGGTGCCGCCATCGGGCATTTTGATCTGCTTTACAATTTTAGCTACCGTGCCTACCCTTTCGAGGTCTTTTACTGTAGGATCTTCCACGCTGCTGTCTTTCTGAGCTACCACTCCTATCAATTTGCCGGCTTTATATGCATCATTCACTGCATTGATGCTCTTATCGCGCCCCACTGTGATGGGCAGTACGACACCTGGAAATAAAACAGTATTCCGCAAAGGCAGAAGGGCTATTTCATCCGGTACTTCAATGGCGTTGGTATCTTCCTGTTCGCTCTCGTTCAGTGGAATTATCGGCAAAAAATCCATTTCGTCTTCCGGGTTCAATAAAAATTTTTCAAAGCTCATAATCAGATCTTCTTTAGACAATGTGTCATCCTCCCGGATTGGATGGTTAAAATAGGCCGGGAAAGTATTTTGTCAAGTATCATGCCGCCGGAAAAGGACTGCCAAACCTGGTATAAAACAGACATTTATTTATCCAGTCCCGCCAAAAAAGGAACCGGCAAAGCAATAGGCCGAAATGTACAGCAAATCCTGCTGTTTTTCCAATCCTATTACTCTGCCGGTCCAAAAAAAATCCTGGCGTTCTACCCGGGGTTATAACGCGAACCCAAGAGACACCTGGAATCCCTGGTTTTTCCACTTGTCCTGGTTGTCAATATCGTTGATATCATTCAGACCGATTATATAGCGGCCGCTGATCCGAAGGGCACTCAAATTAAGTTGTACACCCCCAATCATGGCGAAATCCCCATCGCTGAAAGCTTTGCCTCCGTTCTGCAATAGGGTTTTGCTTTGGTTCATCAGAACGCTGAACTGCGGACCTGCCTGCAGGCTCAAAAAATTCCCGATCAACTTATAATTAAGAAGGATCGGGATGGAGAGATAATTGAGCTTAACCTTACTTTGATTGGAATTAAATACGTTTTGATAAACGTGATTGATATTACTGTCAACCGTGGTGCTATATTGGTTGAACAATACTTCGGGTTGTATCCCGAATTTTTTACTCAGCCCTATTTCTGCAAAAGCGCCGAGATGGTAACCATAAGAAAATTTGTCTTTGAATGAATGGCCATCCACTTTAGTGATATTGGCCCCACCTTTAAAGCCAATATGAAATTGCGCCATCAGGGATGATGATACAAACATGGCCGCCAGCAGCGGTAACAGGAATTTTGCTTTCATACTTTTTATTTTTTGTTTCAAAAAAGTCAAGGATGATGCCATCCAGGAACGACCGTTGTTAAATAAGCTGTAATGATGTATAAAACAGTTTATCAAACACTGTTATTGCTACATCAATGTGAAGGTTTATTTAAAACAGCGCTGAAGTATGACAGCTTAATTGAAGCGAACCCCTATGGAGAAAAAGTTAAATCGTATTAACACGAATATTTACACTAATTCAAGTACTGTGATCTCCGGCAATATCCCCACCCTTCCCGGATAGCCAATAAAACCAAAACCACGGTTTACATACAATTTTTGTTTGCCTTCTTCATACAATCCGGCCCATTGCCTGTATACATATTGTACGGGACTCCATTTGAAGCCTGGCAGCTCCACACCGAATTGCATACCGTGCGTATGCCCTGAAAGCATCAGGTCTACATCTGTATATGACTTCCTTACTTCGGCATCCCAGTGAGAGGGATCATGGCTCATTAATATTTTGAAAGGATAAACATCTGTTCCCGTGTGAGCTTTTTTCATATCGCCGTATTTGGGAAAACTTGCTTTACTGCTCCAGTTCTCAATTCCCAGCAGGGCAATGGTGTCATCTCCTTTTTGAAGACTGACGTGTTCATTCATCAGCAGGCGCCAGCCAAGCTCAGCATGTACTTTTTTAAGCCTGTTGAGATTGGCGATTTTTTCTTCAGGATTTTCCCATTTCACATAATCACCATAATCATGATTGCCCAATGTTGAATAAACACCCATTGGAGCATTTAATTGATTGAACACATCCATATAATCCTCCATCTCATCAGCTGTGTTATTTACCAGGTCGCCGGTAAAAAGAATGATATCCGGTTTTTCCTTCATTATTTTTTCAATGCCATGCTGCACTGCTTTTTTATCAGTAAAGCTGCCGGAATGTATATCGGAAATGTGAACGATCTTCAATCCTTTGAAAGAAGCAGGCAGGTTATCGAATGCCAGTGACATTCTTTTGAGCTGGTATTTGTATTTATTTCCGAACCCATACACCAGTGAACCAAACAGCCCGCCGCCTACCAGCATGCCTGTCCATGACAAAAAGATGGAGCGGGAGATCTTTTCACCCTGTTGCAGCGTTTCACCTTCGGTATTGGAAAAAAACAATTTGCCTGCCACCCATTGTATCCCTCTCCTGATATCATCAATGAGGAAGAATACGGCGGCCAGTACTTTTGCGAAGAAAATACCCGCAATGATGGCAAATACAGTGCTCCGGGCCATTCTGGCCTGGTGGTCAAAATGCAGGTAAGGAAGGATCAAAAGGGTGAGGATGGCCCCCAGGGAAAGGATCCAGTAGCCATAATGGATGATCATACGGGTACGGGAGCCGGCGGGGGTTGTAACCACCTTTACGGCCTGGAAAACGTAAAAATCGAGCAGCACCATGGAGCCGATCAGGATCCACCAAAAAGGAGAGTTTCGCATAGTTAAGCTTCAAAATTAAAGATCAGGACTTTACGGATAGTTTTTTGCTGAACACTTATTTTTGCCGGATAGTTCACTAAATGGGCAAAACTAAATTTTGCGGTCTACCCTTCAGACGGCAATTTTACCCTGAACAAAACAATCTGATATATCCTTATGGCAAGAATCATTGGTGTGGCAAATCAAAAAGGGGGTGTAGGCAAAACTACGACAGCTATCAATCTGGCGGCCAGTTTTGCTGTGCTGGAATACAAGACCCTGCTGGTGGACGGGGATCCGCAGGCTAACAGCACCACGGGTGTTGGTTTTGACCTGCATAATATCACCCAAAGCCTGTATGATTGCATGGTGAACCAGGCGCAGGCAAAGGATGTGATCCTGAAATCAGACATTCCCAACCTTGACCTGTTACCTTCGCATATCGACCTTGTGGGTGCGGAAATTGAGATGATCAATTACCCCAACCGCGAAACTGTACTAAAAAACCTGTTGGAAGCGGTGAGAAATGAATATGATTTTATTATCATTGATTGTTCTCCGTCGCTGGGTTTGATCACGGTAAATGCCTTAACCGCTTCCGATTCGGTAGTGGTGCCGGTGCAATGCGAGTTCTTTGCTTTGGAAGGCCTGGGCAAATTGCTGAACACGATCAAGATCGTGCAAAGCCGCCTGAATACGGCTCTGGTGATCGAAGGCATCCTGATGACGATGTACGACGGAAGGCTTCGCCTTTGCAACCAGGTAGTAAGTGAAGTGCGCCGCCATTTTGATGAGATGGTATTCAGCACCATCGTTCACCGCAATGCCCGCCTGGCAGAAGCGCCCAGTGTAGGAAAACCCGTGATACTGTATGATGCTCAAAGCAAGGGATCAATGAATTACCTGAACCTTGCCAAAGAGATCCTGCAGAAGAATGATATGACGAAGATCAAAAATGATGAAAGAGTGCTGGAAATATAGAAGTTGGTAAACCCACAAACCATCCATGACGACCCCTAAACAGAATAAAGAAGCTCTCGGCAAAGGAATTCGTTCCCTGCTGCAGGGAATAGACAGCGACCTGAAAACAGGTGCAGGAAGCCTGAAACCGGCCGTGGTGGAAACCGCTACCGCTACCAACCGTATCCCGGTTGACCAGGTGGAGCCTAACCCCAAACAGCCCCGCCGCGATTTTGATGAACAGGCCCTGAAAGAATTGTCTGAGTCAATCAAGCTGCATGATATTATCCAGCCGATAACTGTTTCCAAACTGCCTTCCGGCAAATTCCGGCTTATATCCGGGGAACGCCGCTGGCGCGCTTCGAAAATGGCGGGACTGAAAGATATCCCCGCTTATGTCCGCCAGGCCAATGATGCTGAACTGCTGGAACTGGCCTTACTGGAAAACCTGCAACGGGAAGATCTGAATGCCATGGAAGTTGCGCTAAGCTATAAACGGATGATGGAAGAGCTTAGCTACACACAGGAACAGGTAGCAGAAAGAATGGGAAAGGACCGCAGTACAGTAGCCAATTTTATCCGCCTGCTTAAACTTCCTCCCGATATACAATTAGCAGTACGCAGTGGTGAGATCAGCATGGGCCATGCACGTGCACTTATCAATGTAGATACTGTAGATAAACAGTTGTATATCTACAAAGAAATAAAAGCAAAAAACTTATCTGTAAGACAAACAGAAGCGCTGGTGCGCAACATGTACAAACAGGGAGGCGCTGTTAAAAAAACAACAAAAAACAACCTTCCGGTAGCTTACCAGAAAATTGAAGATAACTTAGCCTCTCATTTCAGTACCCGCGTAAAACTGAAGCATAGCCGGAATGGCAGCGGACAGATCACCATTGATTATTATTCCCAGGAAGAGCTGAACAAATTGCTCCACCAGATGGATATTAAAATAGGATGATAGCGGGAATAAGCAATACGTAGAAAATGAGGAATAAGATATTTTACAGGATCTCGCTTTTGTTGCCGGTATGCTTAATTCTTATACCTTATTTTTCCGTTGCACAGGTAGTTGATTCTGCAAAAGCAAAGCCTGCTCTGGCTGTAATAGATACGATCAACCCCAATCCACCTGCAAAAAAAGTAAGGGTATATAACCCGGGGAAAGCAGCTCTCCGTTCGGCCATACTTCCGGGGCTTGGTCAGATCTATAACCGCAAATACTGGAAAGTGCCTATTGTATATGGCGCATTGGGAACCACTGCCGGGATTTTTATTTTTAATCTCCAATGGTACAGGCGTACACGATATGCTTATAAAGCGGTAGTGGATACCACTGGCGCAGCATGGCCTGGTATTCATCCTGATCTCCAGTTTTTGGTTGACCGGAATGATGCGCAGAACCTTTCTTACCTGCGGGACCAATACCGCCGCGATATTGATTACTCCGCTGTATTCTTCCTGATCTTCTGGGGTCTTAATGTAGTGGATGCCGCCGTGGATGCGCATCTCAAAGGATTTGACGTAAGTCCTGACCTTACACTTCATGTAAAACCAACCCTGAGCCAGATGGCTTTTACAAACGGACCGGCATTGAGTTTCGTTTTTGATATTGGGAAAAAGAAACCGGCTTTATTGCCTTCCAGGTTTTGATATATTTGCAAGCTCAAAACAAAAACGAATATGCGTATTGCACTACTGGGTTATGGGAAAATGGGAAAAGCCATTGAAGAGATCGCTTTGGAAAGAGGTCATGAGATCGTATTAAAAGTGAATGAAGAGAACCTGGAAGATTTTACCCGCGACAACCTGCTTCGCGCAGATGTGGCTATTGAGTTTACCAGCCCGCACAGCGCTTATGAAAACGTGCGCCAGACGATCGGGTTTGGTGTGCCCGTGGTCAGTGGTTCAACAGGCTGGACGGAAAGGCTTGGTGAGATCGAAGAGTATTGCAAAGCGCAAAACGGAGCTTTTTTATATGCCAGCAATTTCAGCGTGGGCGTCAATATCTTTTTTGAGTTGAATAAAAAACTGGCGGCCCTGATGGCGCCACATAAAGAATATTCTGTTACCCTGGAAGAGATCCATCATACCCAGAAAAGAGATGCACCCAGCGGAACTGCTATCACCCTGGCAGAGCAGGTGATAGAAAACATACCGGGTAAAAAGAAATGGGTAAATGAAGCCAGCCTGAATGCCGGTGAGCTGTCTATCATCAGTAAAAGGATTGACCCGGCCCCTGGCACTCATACCGTTAAATATTCCTCCTCCATCGATGATATTGAGATCATCCATACAGCCCATAATCGTAAAGGATTTGCTACAGGCGCCGTTTTAGCCGCTGAGTTTATTAAAGGCAAAAAAGGTATCTTTAGCATGAAAGAAGTCCTTGGACTTTGATCAGCTAAATTCCTTTACTATGAAGAAAACCCTTGCCTTTATGGCGGTGGTCTGTCCTTTATTGCTGATGGCCCAGAAAAAAACACCGGCCATCGACAGCCTCGAAAAACTGTTTACCACACAAAAGGGCGAAGCCCTTGCCGAAACCTATTCCAATCTTGCCTGGGAATACCGGCAGGTAGACCGGGAAAAAGCCATCGCTTATGGCAACCTGGCCCTTGAAAAAAGCCAGGACCTTCATTCATCTTCACATATTGCGCAAGCCTATAACGATCTCGGCATTATCTATTTTGATAAAGAGAATTATGATACTGCCGTAGCCCTGTACAACAAAGCATTTGAGATCCGCCAGCAATTGAAAGATGAGCCGGGCATTGCCAAACTGCATAATAAGATCGGCATCGTGTACCAAAAACAGGGATTGCTGGAGCAGGCGCTGGACCACCAGTTGAAAGCCCTCGAGCTTTTTGAAAAACATGGCGACGATAAAAGCATTTCCTATTCACTGAATAATATCGGCATCGTGTACCAGGATCTGGGGCGGATTGATGATGCTATTAAGTATCATCAAAGATCTATCGCGTTAAAAGAAAAACTGGGTGATTCGTATGGACTGGCTGGTTCTTATATAAACATGGGCAGTATTTACAAGCATCAGAAAGATTATTCCGGATCGGAAAACTATTATAAAAGAGCCGTCAACATCAGCAGGGAGGTTGGAGATAAAGAATATTTATCCAATGCTTTGAATAGCCTCGGGCAAATATATTACCTGATCAACGAACCTGGCAGGGCATTACCACTGATCCGGGAATCGCTTCAGCTGAGCAAAGAACTGGAGGATACAAAAGGCATGGTCAATAGCCTGATCCTGGCTATCCCGTCGTCGCTTATCTCGTAGATACTGGGCGCTGCCAACGGTTTCGTGCTGGCGAAGTGGCGCTTCCCGGGGGCTGATGTGGTCTTCCCGCTGATCCTGTTCGGGA
>CBHEUU010000220.1:0-7459 GCA_965990355.1 uncultured Chitinophagaceae bacterium | reverse complement strand
ATTTCGGAGTTTTTGGGGAAGGAAACGGCATGAAATTTCAAATACGTCAGGATATTCAATTTTAAACGAACAGACTCCCGACTTCCGGCTCCCGACTATTGTTGCTGTTGCACTGCAAATGACGCCAGATCCGGCACTTCCTCTGTTCCCTTCAGCTTTTCCATTCGCACGGCATTCATTTCCTCAAAAGTCTGACCGTCTTCATAACCGACAGATACATATACAGAAAGGGATTGATGGGCCGGGCCTTTGAATGTTCCCTTGATAGGAGAGCAGTCGTTGAAATTGCGGCCTACTGCCAGTTTTACGTGGTGATTGGTGACCCATACATTATTGGTAGGATCAATGCCCGTCCAGCCATTGCCGGGTATCCAGGCCTCTATCCAGGCATGGGTAGCGCCCTCACCACGCATTCCGTTTTTATTGGGGCAAATATATCCGCTTACATAACGGCTGGGGATGCCAAGGATGCGCAGCATTTCCAGCATCACGTGGGCAAAATCCTGGCAAACACCGGAACGGAGTTCAAGGATCTCCTGCACTGTTGTTTCAATATTGGTGATGCCTTTAATGTATTTAAAATTGGAAAAAATAAAGCTGCAGCAATTTTCAACGATTGAAGCCACAGGCATGCCGGGCTTATAAAACTCATTCAGCAGGTTATTGAGTTTTTCTCTCAATTCAATTTCTTTTACCTGCGCCAGTTCCAGCAAATTAAGGTTGCAGTTTTTATCGCCACTTAATTGTTCAAGACCTGCAGTAGTGTTCAGTATTGGAGTGGATTGCCCTAATGTGCGCACGATCAGTTTGCTTTCAATCACCAGTTCCTGGTGGGAAGGCATGAGGTTGAACATGCCGGTGCGGTTGCCCCAATAATCCTGTATGATAAGAATTTCCGGGTTATTGCTGATATTGATCTGGTGATATAGTGCTTCCTGGTGCTGGCATGCATAGGGATAGATCTTGATCTCGTTAACGCTTTCTTTTACCGGTCTGTCGTATTCGTATTTAGTGATGTGGTGTATATTAAAAACAGGCATGCATTATTGGTTAGGCGTAAGAAAAATAGATCCGTGTCAGTTGGTTGGAAAAACTGACCAGGTCATTGCGGAGCGAATATAAAAAATTAGGCAGCCCTGCTTCCTGTATCATATTCATATCGGCAAACTCCACTTTGCTGCAAATACGGCCAAAGCTTTTTTGCAGTGCTGCGCTTCCTTCCATCTTGGTATCTTCTGCTACTTCATCCAGGTATCTCCTGGTGCGGTTAAGCGAATAGATGAGAGAACGCGGGAAATCTTTATTGAAAATAATATGATCAATCACATTCATATTGTGCTGCCCATGGGTATAGGTTTTCAAATATAGTTCATAACCGGAAAGTGAAAGCAACAGGTTTTTCCAGAATAAGATATCCTGGGGGGTGTTCACCTGGTGATCTATTTTGCGGAAATGGGCATAAGTGGTATCAATGGTCAGGATACAGCGTTCAAGAAATTTTCCAAGGCTCATGAAATTCCATCCCTGTCCTCTGGGCATTGTACTGTCAGTAACGCCATAAAACAGCAAACTGCTTTGGTCCAGCACTTCAATCGTTTCCAGCGTATGTGTGCCCCGGATATGTTCTTCCATGGAAGGATGATTCACATAATGATATTGCTGGTTCACCTGCTCCCATACTTCTTTGGTAATATTATCCTGCACACCTCTGGCATTTTCACGCGCTTTGGTGATCAGTACTCTCACGGAGTTAAGATTCTTGGTATCTGTGATCAGGTAAGCCAATGCGTTGGAAATATTATCACCATTTTGCAAAATGATTTCGTCATTGTTATGGGAAAACAACAGTATCACATCCCGCCAGGAAAAATCGGTATGATTGCTTGAATCGAATGAAAGAATATAATTGGTGCGGATCACCCGGGTAAGGCAATCACTTCTTTCCATATAACGGTTGAGCCAAAACAAAGAGTCCGCAATTCTACTAAGCATAGTTATGGTTAAAGTCAAAATTCAAATTATAGGTCTACGATCCAGGTGTCCTTACTACCACCGCCCTGTGAAGAATTTACCACCAACGAACCTTCACGCAATGCAACACGGGTAAGTCCGCCAGGTACGATCTTTATGCCATTAGGTCCGCAAAGCGCATAAGGGCGCAGGTCTACATGCCGCGGCTGCAGTTTTCCATCAATAAAGCATGGCACAGTGGAAAGCTTGATGATCGGCTGTGCAATAAATTCCCTCGGAGTTTCTGTGATGGCCTGTTTCACTTCATCCAATTCCTTTTCACTCGCCTTATTACCCATCACCATACCATAACCTCCGGATTGATTAGTGCGTTTGACCACCATGTTGTCAATATTGTCAAAAACATATTGGCGGGCATCTTCATTTTCCAATCCGTAAGTAGGCACATTGGGTAAAATAGCCTCTTCATTCAGGTAATATTTGATCATGTCGGGCACATACGCATACACTGCTTTATCATCTGCCACTCCATTGCCTACTGCATTCACGATGGCAACATTGCCTTTGCGATATGCACTCATCAAACCGGGCACGCCTAATGCGCTGTCGGGACGGAATACCAGCGGATCAAGAAAATCATCATCCAGCCGCCGGTACAGCACATGCACCTGCTGCAGGCCGGCAGTGGTTTTCATATATACTTTATGATTGTCCACCAGCACATCTCTTCCTTCCAGCAGAGGGATACCCATTTGGCGGGCAAGGAAGGTATGTTCAAAATAAGCAGAATTGTAAACACCGGGCGTGAGCAATGCCACAGTGGGATGGGCAAGTTGCTGCGGTGCCAGTGATCCCAATATATCATGCAACAGCAAAGGATAATTATTGATCATGCGCACGCGGCTCTGCGTAAGCATGCCCGGGAAAATGCGTTTGGTCACTTCCCGGTTTTCCAGCATATAGGACACGCCTGATGGAGTGCGAAGATTATCTTCCAGTATATAAAAAGTACCATCCTGGCCACGGATCAGGTCAATGCCTGAAATATGTACATACAGATCATGCGGTACTTTGATGCCAAATACTTCCCTGGTATAATGCGGACAGGAAGCGATCAGCTCTGCAGGAATGACCTTATCTTTTATGATCTGCTGCCCCGAATAAATATCTTTCAGAAAAAGATTCAGGGCTTTCAGCCGTTGGGTAATGCCTGATTGTATATGTTCCCATTCTGCACTGGTAAGAATACGGGGAATAATATCAAAGGGAAATATTTTTTCAATGCCTGCATCATCACTGTAAACAGTGAATGTGATGCCCTGGTTCATGAAGAGATCTCCTGCCTGCTTGTCTTTTTGCATCAATGCGTCTGTCGAAAGTTGGCTGATGGCTTCAAATACCCGGCTGTACTGGGAGCGGATACCTTCACCAAAACACATTTCGTCCCAGATGCCTGGCTGGTTCCTGTATTGTTCAAAAAGTTGCTGGCCTGTCATTAGAGTAGCTTGGTAAATAAAAAAAGTTGCCCCACCTGGGAGGTGAATGCAACCGTTACAATCGAATATAATGAATCCGAAGCAATAAACCGTGAAACCCGATAATTTTTATGGGGTTGTTTTGAGCAAATAATCAGTAATGACAATCCCGGCAACGAACAATTGCCGGATGGCAGGGTTTTTAGTATTTTGATCTTTATTACATGATAAAGTCAGGCGCAATACGGTATAAATGGATATGGCTGCTTTTTTTACTGGCAGTTAAACAGGGCTATGCTCAAACTATTTCTGCTGAACAGAGCTATGCTGCCAACTCACCCGGTGTGGGAATGGTGCAGACGGTTTTTTCAGGTGCTGTGTATGTAAATAAAGTGGAGATGATTGAGGACCGTTTCAACCGCCTGGTAGATTCCGTAAAGCGTCTCGACACTTCCGGCACGATGTTTACAGCTGAGGAAAAGCTTGACATAGTGGTGAAAGCTTTATACAATAATCCCTTCCGTTTCTTTTCCCGGACCACAGAATATTTCCGGCAGCAGCACCGGATCCTTTCATCCGGCACTGGTTTTTTTGTTACCGGCGATGGTTATTTCGTTACCAATTGCCATATCATCGACAGGGACAATGTTTATATCCGCCGCCAGTTCATTCTTTCCACTTTTAAAGAAGTAACAGATGCCAATATCCGTTCGCTTGAACGATCGTGGGCAATGACACTGTCTGATGAACAGCGAAGCCTGCTGAATAATGCATACAGTGTTATCTATTCCCAGGTATCATCCATGATCATTTTTGATTTGAAGAAGGAAATATTTGTACAGTTCAGGATAGATAGCGGTAAAGGTGATTTTATTATCAGGCGCTTGCCTGCATCTGTTATCATCAGTGGCAAAGCCATGCCTGGCAAAGATGTGGCTGTGCTGAAAGTAGATAGTGTGAAGCAGATGCCAACCTTGCCGGTGAGCAGTGATCCGATGGCAAAGATCGGCAGCCAGGTGCTGGTATTTGGTTACCCTGAGCCAGTTACTTCCAATGCATTCTTAGCCAGGGAAACCAATATAGAACCATCCTTAACCTCGGGTGTGGTAAGCGCTATTAAACGTTCCATTGGCGGATGGCCTGTAATACAAATGGATGCTATCATTACTCATGGCAGCAGTGGAAGCCCTGTTTGCAATAGTAAAGGAGAAGTGATAGGTCTTGCTACCTTCGGCAGCCTCGAACAAAAAACCGGTAGCCTGGCTGCTGGTTTTAATTTTGCTATACCGGTTTCGGTAGTGAAAGAATTTTTGGATTCAGCTATGATCCATCCCGAAATGAGCCGCGCTTCAATTGCTTACAACAAAGCGATCGGTCTCTTCTTCGAAGGTTATTATTTCCGTGCAAAGCGGATGTTTGAATCTGCTGCCAAACTCAATCCTTCTTATCCCTTCCTCACGTATTATATTGCAGAGAGCAGCCAGAAAATAAAATCGGGAGAGGATAAAGAAAGTTTTTCCCAGCAATTGGTCTTCCGCATTCTCGCCGTGCTGATGATACTGGGTGGTGTTTACATTTACTACCGCTGGCAACAACAAAGGGGAAAAAGAACTTATTCTCCCGGTAAACGCTCCAGGTGATCATGCAATGCGCTGCAGAAGCGTAAGCCTGCGGTAAATGCTTTCTTCAATCTGTATCAGTTCATCATGATGTCCTCTTTCCACGATGCAGCCATCTTGCATGATGATGATCTCATCAGCTTCCTTGATGGTACTGAGGCGGTGAGCGATCACCAGGGTGGTGCGGCCTTGCATCAGCTTGTTAAGCGCATCCTGCACTGATTTTTCAGATTCAGTATCCAATGCAGATGTGGCCTCATCCAGAATAAGTATCGCAGGATTTTTGAAAACCGCTCTTGCAATACTCAGGCGTTGACGTTGCCCACCGGAAAGGCGGATACCACGATCGCCGATATTGGTTTGATAACCGTCTTCTGTATGCATGATAAACTCATGTGCATTGGCTATTTTGGCAGCCTCTATCACTTCTTCTTCCGTAGCATCAGGCCGGCCCAAAGCGATATTATTAAAAATGGTATCATTGAAAAGAATGATCTCCTGTGTTACAAAGCTCATCTGGCTTCGCAATGATTCCATAGTGTAATCCTTTACACTCTTGCCATCGACCAGCACTTCTCCTGAAGTAGCTTCATAAAAACGGGGGATAAGGTCCGCAATGGTAGACTTCCCCACTCCGGAAGGACCTACCAATGCAATGGTCTTTCCTTTTTCAATGATAAGGTTGATATTTTTTAATACAGGCTTTTCATTGTATTGAAAAGACACATCCAGCAATTCGATCTTTTCTTTAAAGCCATCAAGGTGAACAGCACCGGGCCTATCGGCGATCTCAATTGGTTTATCCAGTATTTCCAGAATACGTTCACCGGCAGCCTGCCCTATTTGTATATTGGATAAAGCCACTACAATGGCTTTTGCCGGACGTATCACCTGAGAGAAGATGGCGATAAAAGCAATAAAAGCGCCGGCCTGCAATCCTCCATCCTTACTTAATACCAATCCACCACCATATACCAGTATGCAAGCCACTACAATCACGCCTGCTGCTTCAGAGAAAGCGGGAGCCAGTTCTCTTTTATTGAAACTGGCCAGGCTTGCTTTACGGTAAAAATCATTTTCCCGGCTGAATCTTTTTAAGACAAATCCTGTTGCATTGAATGCACGGATGATGCGCATGCCCAGCAAGGTTTCATCAATGATGGTAAGCAACCTGCCCATAGATGCTTGTACATCTTTTGCTTCCTTCCGGAGTTTGCGGGTAACTGCAGCAATGGCAACTGCTGAAATAGGAATGATCAGCAAGGTGAACAAGGTCAGTTTTGCAGAGATAGCAAACAAAGCAATAAAATACCCGATCATCACATAAGGCTCTTTGAACAATACTTCCAGCGAGCTGGCGGCAGCCCCTTCGATACCGTATACATCACCGTTGAGTCTGGAGATAAGATCACCTTTGTGTTCTTTGGTAAAATAACCCAGTTGCAGCCGGTTGATCTTATCAAAAAGCGCTTCCCTTAGTCTTTTTACCAGCAGCGTACGTGTATTGACCAAACAACGTTGAGCCAGGTAGCGGAAGATGTTGGTGAACACTACTGCAGCTACAATCATGCCTGCCATGAAGTATAAAGCATAAGCAGGGTTGTGTGCCTTAAAATTATAGACGAGATGGTAAAAATAATCTTTGAAGAAGCTTGCTGAAAGGCTGAATTCCGGTGCTGTAGCATATTTGGCATTATCAGCAGCGCTGCCGGGATCAAAGAGAAAATTAAGCAGGGGAATGATTAGCGCGAACTGGAACACGCTAAAAAATACTCCTATCAGTGTAAAGCTAAAAAAGGGTACGACAAATTTGTGATAGGGTTTAATATAACTCAGCAGACGCCGATAGACCTTCATTGTACGGTACAGTTTTTAATTTAATAAAGTGAACGATATACATTTAAGTATGCTTTGGCAGCTTTTGTCCAGCAGAATAATTCGCTTCGCTGACGTATGATCGGTTCCATACCTGCGGCTGTATATTGCTGCATACCCTGACGGAAAACTTTTTGCATGTGCAGGGCATTGAAATCACGGAAATAAAAAGCAGCAGAACTGCCAATTTCAGGTAAAGCTGTTTTGTTGGACAGGAAAACCGGTTTACCTGCCGACATGGCTTCTGTAACAGGCAGTCCAAAACCTTCGGCAATGGAAGGCAATGCAAATGCATAACAGTTTTGATAATACCATGACTTCTCCGGTTCGGATATATTGCCTAATACACGCAGGTTATCTTCCACACGCATATCCCTGGCTGATTGTTGAATAAAATCAAGATAACCGGGATCATCCAGCCGTCCTGCTATCAATAGTTCCAAATCCTGCTCCTGCTGCAACAGGGGAAGCAGTACATGAAAATTTTTTTTCCGGCACATTACGCCCAATGAAAACAGA
>CBHEUU010000219.1:0-7469 GCA_965990355.1 uncultured Chitinophagaceae bacterium | reverse complement strand
TGATCCTGGAAAATATGCAGTCAGCATTACCGCTTCCAAATGAAGTACCGGTGATTGCAGAATGTGGTGAAGGTGAAAACTGGCTGGCAGCGCATTAAAAAAATCTGTCTATCCGTTAAAGCAATAAACAACACAATTGCATTGCCCTTTTTTATGAAAATTGACAATAAAAAACTTTTTGTAACAGATCTGTTGGCTGAAACCGGCCAGAAGGCCATCTTTTCTGCTCAGCTAACAGATCAACTTAACGATACATTCACTAACGCCGTTTTCAATGCGCTTGCAGAAGGGTTAGTAGTACGGGATGCAAAAGGAGAGACCATTGTATACAATAAGGCAGCAGAATCTATTCTTGGGCTCACAAAAGAACAACTGACCGACAAAAGTTTTCTTGAAAACGAGTTTAAATGTTTTCATGAAGACGGTTCTCCTTTTACCTGGGATTTATTTCCCGCTGCCATTGTAGCGCGCACAGGAATTTCACAAACTAATATCATACTCGGCTGGAAGCTGGCAGATGGAAATACCCGCTGGATCAATATCAACTCTCATCCTGTAATAGAAGAAACAGGGAAATTGACAGGAACAGTTACTTCTTTCACTGATATCACTGCCATAAAAGCTGCACAGGAAGAAATGAAACGGTCGGAAGAAAAACTGCGTTCAGTTGTCAATAGCAGCAAGAATGGTATTTTTCTTATAGGCCGGGATTATAAAATACTGCTGGTAAATGAAGATGCAGTTAACCGGCAAGCAGTTATGCCTAACCCTCCCAAAATAAATGAGGGTATGAGCTTTCTCGAAATATTACCGGAACATCGCAAAAAGGTAGTAAAAGAAGCGCTTGACAGTGTGCTTCGGGGTGAATCAGTTGAATACGAAGTAGTATATACCAAAGCTAATAACGAAGACCTCTGGTTGCTGGCCAATTATATGCCGGTAAAAGATGAGAGCGGAGAGATTTCGGCTATATGTATCACCATAACTGATATTTCAGCGCTTAAATTAAACGAATCAGCTTTAAGCAAAAGTGAGCAACGATGGAAATTTGCTCTCGATGGCGCTGGTGATGGCGTATGGGAATATAATTTTCAAACCAAGGAATCTTATTATTCCCCGCTTTACAAAAACATGCTTGGTTTTACAGATGAAGAATTCCAGAATGACGCCTATGAATGGCATTCGCGCATTCATCCAGATGACCTGAAAAAAATAACCAGTATTGATAAGCTGTATGAAGATCATGCTATCACGAACCATTCGGTGGAGTATCGCTTAAAAAAGAAGTCGGGCGAATACATGTGGATACTCGACAGGGGTATGTTGCTCGAACGGACGCCGGATGGCCGGCCTCTCAAGCTTATTGGTACGCATAAGAATATTACAGAAGAAAAAATACGGGAAGATGATCTAATACAATCCCGTCAACGGTTCAGCTCCTTCATGGCCAACACACCTACCATGACCTGGATCATTGATGAGAATGCCGTATTCCGTTATCTCAATGCACCTTATTTAAAAGCATTCAATCTTACTGAAGACCATATAGGGAAATCCATTTATGAGATTTTCCCAAAACATATATGCGATCTTTTTGTGGAAAATAACTGGAAAGTATGGAACTCGGGATCTTCACTAGAAACTATTGAAGAGGGTGTTGGCCCGGATGGGAAGAGCCAGCTATATCATATTTTCAAATTCCCGCTCGAATCAGAAAGTGGTATCCGCATGCTTGGAGGTGTTGCCCTGGATATTACACAAAAAGCATTGCTGGAAAAACAGCTCGCTGATGAACAGGAAAAGAAAAAACGCGAGATCATTCAGGCCATTATGAATGCACAGGAAAAGGAAAGGAAAGAACTGGCTTATGAATTGCATGATAATGTGAACCAGATCCTGTCTTCTTCCCGCCTTATGCTGGAAGTGGCCATTGAAAAACCCGAAATCAGCCGTGAATTTATGCACCGCAGCCTGGGTTATCTTCAGGATGCCGTGACAGAATTGAGGAAGATCAGCCATAGTCTTATACCGGGCACCCTGCGTGATATCAGCCTGGAAGCAGCGATTGAAGAAGTGGTGCAAAACATCAATGCAACAAGAAAGCTTAAGATAACTTATCGTAAAGAGATCGGACCAAGCGGGAAACATATTTTACCCGAAATTCAACTGGCCATCCTCCGGATTGTGCAGGAGCAATGCAACAATATCCTCAAACATGCTAATGCAACAGAAGCATCTATTTCACTGAATATCGACAGCCAGGAAATTTTATTGCTGATCAATGATAATGGCAATGGATTTGATACAGTTAATACCAAGAAAGGCCTGGGTCTGAACAATATCTTTAACCGTACCGCTTATTATCATGGCTCCATACAACTGACCTCGTCGGTTGGCAATGGTTGCAGTTTACAAATCCGTATACCCTTACCTGCCTGATTTTTCGTCGGCCTTATTTCCAGTTTCATCGGCAGGACATTTTAATTCAGGGTATGTTTATTTACTTTTTCAATAAATCTTGCAAACATGAAACGCTTAACTCTAACCATTTGCTTCGCAGCGATAATACTTGCTGCATGTAACAACGAATCAAAAACGCCGGAAGGAACAACCAAAACGGATACCCCGGCAACTGCTACCACCGAAAAAAAGGCTGAACCCTACACCATGCCTGACTCCGCAACTATGATGAAAAACTGGGCAGCATATATGACCCCGGGCGACATGCATAAAATGATGGCCTCCTGGAATGGCAACTGGACAGGAGAAGTAACCATGTGGCAACAGCCCGGCGCCCCTCCTGAAAAAAGCGTTAGCAAAACCGTCAACAAAATGATCATGGACGGACGCTATCAGCAATCCACTCATTCTGGTAACATGATGGGAATGCCATTTGAAGGTCAATCCACATTAGCCTACGACAACAACGCCAAACAATTCATTTCAACCTGGATTGACAACGCAGGTACAGGGATCATGGTGCTCAAAGGCGGTTGGGACCCTGCCAGCAAATCAATGACACTTACCGGCAAAATGATTGACCCGATATCCGGCACCAACAGGGAAACGGACATACGCGAAGTGTTTAAAGTGGTTGATGACAATACACAAACAATGGAAATGTATTGCCCCGGAATGGATGGAAAGGAATTTAAGACAATGGAGATAAAATATACAAGGAAAAAATAGTCGTAGCAGTCTTATTTATAAATGGCGGAATGATCTTGATTAAGACCATTCCGCCATTTATTTTGTCAACAGAAATCACTCCTTTAATCGGTCCTTACCACTTTCATTGACTTCAGTCTTTCTTTTTCATTTTGTATGATCACATTGTAGGTACCTGCAGGATACTTCCCAAGGTCCAGCTGCTCCTGGTAATTCATTGCCTTTTTATTGATCAGCAACTCTCCTTTCATACCATACAATTGGATCAACTCTCCACCCTGCAATCCGCGGATGGTAACGATGTTACGGGTGGGATTCGGGAACAATACAATTGTTTTATCAGCGCAGTCGCTTTTTACCATTACTACGGGGCCATATTTATATGTTCCATCATCATCGATCATCTTCAGGCGATAGAAGTAAGTGCCTGCTGTTTGGATATTATCCGGATAATTGTATTCAAACGTTGCAGGGTCAAAGAGAATGACTCCAATAGTTTGGAAACTTGTTCCATTGGCGCTTCTTTCCAGTTCAAACCGGTTGAAGTTTACCGCATCGCTAACTTTCCAGTTCGCAGTTACCTTGCTGCATGTTTCGGCTTTGATAGTAAAGCTGATCAATGTTACGGGCAGCGGTATTAACTGGCTGCTGCTCTTGGAAAAATAAGCTGTTGCATCGGATGCGGACGTGGCAAAGCTGGTATAATCACGACTACGCATGGATGAGTTTGCTACAGTTCCTGTGCTGCTAAGATTGCCCGCAACTCCCCCGCCGGAAGCATTGCTTTGCCAGGCGTTCTCACTCAAAGCCAGATCACCGGTCGTGTTGGGTGTTGTTGTGCTCCATTGCGTTACAAACTGATTGGCCTCAACAAAAAGGCTTTGATTGGTAGCGTTATTGTGTTGCAGGTTAATATTACTATTACCTGCAGCATTGTTAGCATAAATATTCCAGGTACGTTGTATGCCATTGCCGTCGCTGCCAGTTTTTTCATCACTGATACTAGCCGTATAATCCTGCACGCTTACATGAATAGTATTGCTGACACTATTATTTATAGCCGCAGGTGTGTAATCCCCGTCTGCTATTCCTACCGGGAAAGTAAAGCTACCGGTATAGTTTTCTTTTACGACATGGCTAAGCACACTGTTGTTGGTAATGACCATCCGGTTAGGGCCATAATTGGTTATGGTGCCATTTTGATCGAAGATCAGATCGCCTCTAACGCCTGTGCCTAATACAATATCTGCACCATCCACAGAAAGATCGAGGCCTGCGCCTATATAAACACTGGAAGCTGATGCATTATTAATAAATCCGGCCGTAACCAGGTCTGCAGGAAAATCAATGTTGGTGAGATGCATTCCATCTGCATTATGCAGTTGTATGTTTGACAGTATAGCATTAGCGCTTGCATTGCCATCAATCAATGTCGGGCTCGCCAGACCGCCAGCCACAGAGGGATTATAAAATTGTATGCTCCCCGTTCCTTCAATTTCCGCAGCAGGATCAATCACTACATTCTTGCTGTATATTTCCCATACTCCATCTATAATATATATGCCTGGTCCAATATAAAGAGTTTCGGCTGCATCAGCATACGTGCCCCCGGAAACAACGTTTATTGTACTTAACGGGCCACCATGCGTACTTACTGAACCCTGAGCCTGGGAATGACTCACCTGTACGAATCCAATAAACCCTGCGATAGGCAGTAGTAAATATTTTTTCATAAGTACTTCGTTAATTCATGAAAGGATCGGTCCTAGTTCTGGACTTTTGTTGCACGCACATACACAGATGGATTTCCTCCGTTACACAGAACAGGAACAACAGCATTGGTTTTGCCAGCCAGTATCGGGTAAGTACCAGCAGTCAGGAAAAACATACGACCCTGATCACGGGGGCTATAAATCACATTATCGGCGGAGCTGCAATAGGCACGCCATATTTCGGCAGTGCCACTTGAAGTGGTGAGGTACATCCAGTAATCATTACAGTCAGATTGAACCGTAAGCCCTGTTTCAATATAATACCAGCCCGTAGAAGGTATGGTGATGCTCAAACCAGTTGCAAAGCCTGCCCCAGCTGCACCATTGTATGGGCAGGTAAAAGTCCCTGTAGTGGATATCTTGGTATTGCCAAAGGAAGTAGACGCCTGCCAGGTTGCATTCCCATTGTCATCAGTAGTAAGCACTTTACCCGAAACAGGCGTTCCGGCTGTTGGAAATCTAAGGCTTCCATTCACCTGGAGAGTAGCAGTAGGGGTGTTTTCATTAATGCCAACATTTCCGTTAGGAAGGATATTGACTAATTCTTTTGATCCTTCTGGCCCACCTTCCCGGTAAAACCGGATACTACCACTTGATACATCAATTACCCTGTTGCTCCAGGTAGCTGCATCATTTGTCTTAAAATATATTCTTGGATTGCCATTATTTACAGCAATATTTCCCTTCCGCTCTATCGGTGCCACTTTATCTCCACCAGCATCAGTGTTCACACCCCAGTAGGTCCATGCCGTTTGGTCCGGCGCTGTATAGGCTACCCAGCTGCCGCCGCTGCAGGTCCATTGTTGACCGACAGTAGGACTGGTCAGACTGGTGTCTGTATATAAAGTTGCTCCGGTACAACTACCCGTGGGAGCACCAATGCCATAGGACAGGGTTTGCCCGTTACTGGAAGCCACCAGGCGTAACCAGCGCGCACCATCATTGTAATACCAGCCGGGAAATACATTGACCGGGGCGGTTCCGGCAGTAGCTGTGTTATATACTGTCATGCCTGCTATATGAGCATTAAGCGGAGCAGGGTTATCCGTTGCCTGAAGTGCCAGGCGCGGTAATAAAAAACCACGCTGTATACTTTCAAGCTCTAAAACTGCATTGTTGTTAGGTAACGCTGAGGAACCGGTGACAGAGCCGTCCTTGATCTTTGTTTGTGCTGTAGCTATCGCCGCAATGAATATAAATGTAAATAGGGCGTAAAGTTTAGCTTTCATAAGTAGATGTTTTTCTGGGTTTGGGTTTGCAAAGTGAATGTAATATTTTTTATTACACAAACTTGTCATTAACTGTAAAATTTACAGTTATTCGCCCCCAGGGGTAACAATGTAACTAAGACTTTATACTTATGCGTAGCTAACCAACGATTATCTTTTCAAAGACTTTTCGTCTATGATGATATCACTTCTCCGATCTTTTCATTCCTGTTCCGCAGATCTATTCCTCCTTCCAGCATTGATTTGAGATTGGCCAGGTAAAATGTCCACCCTGTTTTACATCCTATATGGTAATTCTGAAATCCTTTGTCATCGGTTGGAATGTTCTCCTGTAATAATTCCACGATCGTTTCAGTGTCCAGTTTGAAAATTGAAACAGTACAGATACCTGCTTTCCCAAAACTGAATTTGAACTTGTCCTTTCCATTTTGCTCCAGCACCTCACCTTCTTCAAATGTTGAATCAGGATATCCATGCCAGCGCCAGAGATAGACATCGCCCACCTGCACTTTTTCTTTTGTATTTCTTTCTGTTTCATTTTTACTGCGAAAAGAAGCCTGCCGCAAGAAAAAGAATTCAAGGCCAGCAGGCGTCGTCCAGCTTTCAAATATTTTTTCTACCGGTGCATTCACGGGAATACGCACTGTAAAACGGCTTTTATCAAAAACTTTTTCCATAACATACAATTTTAATTATCTCCACACACCGATGATGGCGCCCATCAATGTAAGTGAAACAATACTATAAAACCCATTAATCAATATCAACCTCCAGGGCTTTTGCTCAAACAGACTATGAATGGCGATAGCGCAAAAAGTCCAGATCCCCGCCAGAAAACCAGCTGTAGCACCCCATGTCATGTCTACCTGCGGGGCGCATTGTCCCGTGCAACCTTCCGGTGCAGGAGCAAGGAACATGCCCAGGTTGGCGGCCATCAGCAGGGAAAAAATCAGCGTCCATCCGAATACTTTGCCTTTATTTCCTTTTTTTACATCTTCCTCTGTGAGTTGATTGTCTTTCATCCAGGCCTTGCCAAACAAACCAGGTGAATACCATACGCCTCCAACAACAAAAGAAGAAAGTGCGGCTACCAGTACGGCAAGCCAATTGATGGTTCCTAATTCCATTATAATAAGTTTTTAGTGGCTGATCAAATGATATGTCTAAACTATTGCCTAATTTTTACTTTCCAACTACAAAGAGATTGAATGTGGAAAAGGAGAGGACGAACATAGCAAAACCAAAGACCGGTGCCAACCCGGAATATAAAGTCAATGACCTTGGGTTCCGGCTGATACTG
>CBHEUU010000218.1:0-7471 GCA_965990355.1 uncultured Chitinophagaceae bacterium | reverse complement strand
TTTGTAAAACTGCTCGGTTTGTTTTCCGTCACCATCGTTTTGTGCACTGGCTGTACAAAAGATTTTGATGAATTGAATACAGACCCTACTGCTTATAATCCCACGAATTTTGAACCTAATTACCTGCTCACTACTGCGCAGCTGGCTTATACAGGCAGCTTTGATTTCAGTTACGAAACATGGCGGGGTAATCTTATCTATTCTTCTACGCTAATGCAGCAACTGTCTACCGTGATCGGTTACTGGGCCGGCGATAAATACCTGCTCAATGCCGACTACACTGCGGCTTACTGGATAGTAGCATATCCTGAGCAGGTGAAACCAATAGCTGACCTGGTGGAACTGACAAAAAGTAAAGACAAGTATAAAAACCTTCACCAGATTGCGCGGATCATGCGTGCCATGATATTGCAACGGATCTCTGATCTTTATGGTGATGTTCCTTATACTGCGGCTGGATTGGGCTATTACAGCAATGTATATTTCCCGGTGTATGATAAACAACAAGCTATTTATACAGACATTATCAAAGAATATGAAGAAGCTGCTATTGCACTTGATCCTGCAGCAGACAAACCAGCCGGCGATGCTTTTTATGCAGGCAAACCAGACCAGATCGAAAAATGGAAAAAGCTGGCTTATTCACTGATGCTTCGTGCAGGTGTACGTTTATCGAAAATCGATCCAGCCACTGCGCAGGCAACCATTCAAAAAACACTGGGTAAAACCATGCAGAGCAATGATGATAATGCTTACCTCGTGCATGATGAAACCGGTGGCCGCCCTACGGTCAACCGCAACTTCCAGGTATTGCAGGGCCAACCTGAAGCGGATTATGTAAAATGGTCGCAAAAACTGATCGATTTCCTGAAGACCAATAATGATCCCCGTCTACCAGTGATCGCAGAGCTTGCTAATGGTGACCGCACTGCAGCCAACCAGAAAGGAATGCCTAATGGATATGATCTGAGTGGCGTGGCAGGACGTGATATTTCGACAGCACCAGGTTATACCGGCATGGGTGCCTATTCCAAACCCAGTGCATTGCTCAATAAATTGAATGCACCAACATTCATCTTTACCTATGGCGAATCTGAATTGTTGCTGGCTGATGCTGCTGCAAGATTCCCGGGAGGAATAAGCGGGATAGGTTCTGCTGCTACTTATTACAACAATGGTGTGAAAGCTGCAATCACTTATATGGCGCCTTATGATGCTGCCGCAGCTATCAGCACTGGCGCTGCTGACGCTTACCTCACTGCACATCCTTACAATGCAGGTGATGGATTAAATATGATCAACACCCAGTATTTTGCACTTACTGCTACCATGTTTGACTTCTATGAAGGCTGGAGCAACTGGAGAAGAAGCGGTTATCCGGTATTGACACCTGTTGTTTACCCCGGCAACGTGACCAATGGTACAGTACCACGCCGTTTCCCTTATCCGCTTGCTGAAGCAAACACCAATCCCACTAATTATAAAACTGCACATGATGCAGTACCAGGTGGAGATCTTTTATCAGGACGTGTTTGGTGGGATAAACCGTAAAACACATCAAGGCTTTATTGCTACATTACCATACAAAAAAACCGTCTGCCGTAGCAGATGGTTTTTTTGTATCACCTATTTACTGCTTAGTTAACTTCAATCTCATCAACAAATAGCCAGGCTTTATGATCTGCACCGGGAAGACCCGCTGGAATGATCCCCTTGTTCTTTACCCAAACCCGTATATAACGTGCTTTAACAGGTGAAGATAATTCGAGCTTTAATGTTTTCTGATCGGTGATTACGTTAGTTGTTCCGATAGAATTGAATTGCTTTCCATTTGCAGAAACAAACACTTCCATTCCCTGGGGATAATAGATCCAGCTTCCTTTTTGCTCCAATGTATGCGCGATAATCTCATTAAAAGTTGTAAGCTGTCCAAAATCAATAGTTGCATCACAATCCGTTCCTTCAAAGCCGAGAAATTCCCTTGCTCTTGACATACCTCTTTCATTCTGCACTCCATTCACCAATGTAAATGCACCATCGCTGGCATATTTGCTGGCGGGTGGGGTAGTAAGGGTTAGTTTTTTCCCAGTGGCTTTGTTGAATTTGAACTCCTGGGAAATACCATTGCTTTTTACAGCTTTACCCATTACACTCCATCCCGTAATAGCAGTGGATGAAGTGATAGGGATGGACGTTTTATACAGCAGACCATCCGTAGCACTGGCAGTAAAAGACGATCCTGAAGCATGTTTTTTATAACGGATCTGTGCAGAAGGTTGTTTGATTTCCAGTTTCCATAAAACACCTTTATTCCCCGGAGCAGGCAGAATGCTTGAGCGAAGATCAAAGAAAGCTTTACTATAATTGGCCTTCCATAAATTGTAACGGTTGAATTGCACCTGCATCCGCTTTTCAAAATCATTCCAGTTCTTTTTTTGCGGAGCACTCCATAATACTTCGCTTAATGCTGAAAGTCTTGGAAAGATCATGTATTCCACTTTGCGCGTATTCTTCAGGTATTCAGACCATAGATTGGCCTGGGCTCCCAAAACATATTTTGCTTCTGCAGAATCAAGAGCGGGTGGGATCGGATTATACTTATATACTTTTTCCAGGTCAATAAATCCGCCAATAGTTACCGAGTCTTCATTAGTGCTTTGGGAATAATCAAAATAAACATAATCAGTCGGCGTCATCACCACTTCATGATGCTGCTTTGCCGCAGCAATGCCGCCTGATTCACCACGCCAGCTCATCACCGCTGCATTCGGCGCAAGGCCTCCTTCCAGTATCTCATCCCAGCCGATCAGTTTACGTCCTTTACCGTTAAGATATTTTTCCATCCGCTGGATAAAATAACTTTGCAATTCATGTTCATCTTTTAATCCATTTTCTTTCATCCTTTGCTGGCAAAGCGGGCATCTTTTCCAGTTGGCTTTAGGACATTCATCCCCACCGATATGTACCATCCGGGAAGGGAATAAGGGCAGCACTTCTTCCAGCACATCCTGAAGGAATTGAAAAGTATTTTCTTTTCCAGCGCAGAATACATCATCAAAAACGCCCCAGGTTTGCTGCACCTGCTTGCCAGTACTGTCACCAGCCCAGGCACAATCTTTCGGATAATATTTCTTTGTCGGTTCTTCGGGGAAACAACTCAATTCAGGATAGGCGGCTATGGCTGCAGAAGCATGCCCCGGCAGTTCAATCTCAGGCAGTACAGTTATATGACGTTGCGCTGCATAAGCTACCACTTCCTTTATTTCTTCCTGCGTATAAAAACCACCATAACGCAATCCGTCATTACCAGTGCCGGGATAACGGCCAATGATCGTACCGTTTCTCCATCCACCCACAGTAGTAAGCCTGGGATACTTTTTTATTTCTATCCTCCAGCCCTGGTCATCCGTTAAATGCCAGTGGAAATAATTCATCTTATGCAAAGCGATATAGTCAATATATTTCTTCACAAAACTGACGGGATAAAAATGACGGCCTACATCAAGATGCAAACCACGGTAGTTAAAACGTGGTGCATCCTGCACCGTTACTGCCGGTATTTTTAATATGGCTGATTTATTAAGCGGTAAAAGCTGCACCAGGGTTTGCATGCCATAAAAAGTTCCGGCGTAAGTATCTCCACTGATGGAAATGCCTGAAGCATTTGCTTCAAAAGAATAACCATCCTTATCCGGAGCTTTGATAAACTTCTTCGTGTAAAAACGGATAGCGTTTTTCGCCGGCGTTTTGCTTACCGGCAGGCTGAAACCATAAAATTGCTGCAGGTAACTATTGAGGAACTCTGCTGCCGGCAGGTCGCCATCATCCTGCACTACAAGGGTAGTGCTTTTTCCAAGATTAAAATACCCCACACCCCGCTTTAATGAAACCGGCTGTGGAATAATGGTTATTTCCTGGGCAAAAAGTGCAAATGGCAAGAATAAAAAAACAAAGGATTTAATCAATGATCTCATAGCAAACGTTTTATTAAATATAGTGCCCATGTTAAGGATATTGTAACCGTTCTGCTCACTCCATCACAGGAAGCACTACATTACTGCTGTTCTTCCCATCATGATAAATCTTAATAGTTGCGCGTTGGAAATCCTTTGTATCCATACCAGGTATATAACCAAATTTCTGCGGGTTCCTGTCAACCAGCGGGAACCAGCTGCTTTGCACCTGCACCATAATGTGGTGGCCTTTTTTAAATGTGTGGGCCACTTCATTTAATTTAAAAGACACTTTTTCGATTTTATCTTTTACAAACGGTTCAGGTTTGGAAAAACTGTTACGGAATTTACCCCTGAATACTTCAGCCCTAACCATTTGCTGGTATCCGCCCATAGGTGTAGGACGCTGGTTGGGGCCTGCTGCGGGCAACACTTCATTATCGGCCCATACATCAATCAGTTTTACAACGAAGTCGGCATCCGTGCCAGTGATGGAAACAAGCAGGTTGACAGCCACCTCGCCGGTGAGTGTAATATCCTGCGTAAGCGAATCTGTTTCAAAACTGATCACATCCGGGCGTTGTGCGGCAAAGCGCTGGTCTTCCACCAGGTATTCATTGTTCCTGCGCGCACTTATCACACTGGTATATGGCACGGGTTTATTAGGATCGCTGATATAATCAGTAAAACTGTTTACACCGGTGGGCTTGCTCGTGGATAATTTACCTGCAGGTTGAAAATAAAAAGGAGTGGGGCGGCTATTGGCAGGAGGCCATACATTGTAATTCTTCCATTGGTTGGACCCCGTTTCGAAAAGAGTGATTTCTGCCTGGTCAAAACTGCCTTTATCTTTCAGGTAGTAATTGAAGAATTTGGTTTCAATTTCATCCTGGTAATGTTTGTTCAGGTCAGAGCCGAACTGGTATTGACCATAGCTTGTCCAGGAAGGAGCAGCCCATCCGCCATGCGTCCAGGGGCCCATTACAAGCCGGGTATTATTGCCCGGTGATTGTTTTTCTATCGCAGCATATGTTTTCAAAGCGCCAAACATATCTTCTGCATCAAACCATCCGCCTACCACCAGCACAGCTGGTTTAATGTTTTTCAGATGCTGACGGATATTCCTGGATTGCCAGAATTCATCATAGGTATCATGTTTGATCACCTGGCGCCAAACACTGTTGCTGTCATAAAAGTATTTTGCTGTATTGGCATTTTTCAAAGGACCAAACTCCAGGAAGAATTTATAAGCGTCTGTGTAGCGTGCGCGGAAAAACGGTGTGTAGCTTTCACCATTCTCTGCCTTCGGACCATCAAAACCACTATAAAAACCGAAATTATCCATCAGGAAAAAAGCACCGTTATGATTGCAGTCGTCACCCATAAACTCGTCCGACATCGGAGCCTGTGGAGATACTGCTTTTAGTGCAGGATGTGCATCCGGCAATGCGGCGGATGAATAAAAGCCGGGAAAGGAAATGCCATAAATGCCTGCCCGTCCATTGCTGTTGGTATTCTTCAGCAACCATTCAATGGTGTCATAGGTATCACTCGATTCGTCCACATCTTTAGTTGATTTTTTATTCCCGATAAACGGTGTCATTTCCCTGAAATGACCTTCGCTTTTATAACGGCCCCGGGCATCCTGGTACACAAAAATGTATTTCTCTTTCATCAAAGAACCATTCGGGCCAAGACGGGGCCGGTAATTGGCTTCTCCATAAGGCCGGCAGGAATAAGGTGTCCTTTGCATAAGGATGGGATATTTCTGTGAATTGTCTTTAGGTGTGTATACAGCCGTATACAATTTGATACCATCCCGCATCTGGATATAATACTCTTTCTTTGTAAAATTCTCTTTTACCCAATTGGCAACTGAATCTGTTTGTGCGCCGGCAATAAATGGGAAAAGCAATAACAAATAAAAAACAAACCGTTTCCGTTTCATAAGCATAGTTATGTAGTTTTGAAGCATTAAATTTACCCAATCTGTTTTGCCATAACCAATAAATTTTATGAACAATAACCAGCAGATCGTTGAACGGTTCTATAATGCGTTTCAACAACTGGATTATGCAACCATGCAGGACTGCTACAGCGATGATATCGTTTTCAGCGATCCCGTTTTTGGCTTGCTGAAAGGGGAAGAGGCGAAAGCCATGTGGGAAATGCTGTGTAAAAATGCCAAAGATTTCCGGCTTACTTACTCCAATATAGAATTACTGGATGAAGAATACGCCACTTGTAACTGGACGGCTTCCTACACTTTTTCCAAAACAGGCAATAAGGTAGAAAATAAGATCAAAGCTTACATGCGGTTCCGGGATGGAAAGATCTCCGAACACAGCGATGCGTTCCGGCTCAGCACCTGGCTGGCCCAGGCAATGGGATGGAAGGGCGTGTTGTTTGGCTGGACGGGATTTATGAAAAGGGCTGTGCAGAAAAATGCAAGAAAGAATCTCGATGCATTCATGAATAAAAAAGGATGATAACCGGATCTGTTACCAGCCAGCTATCATCCTTATTAAATGTAAATACTTTTTAATCTTCCAGCACACCAAATTTTCCTGCGCTCACATCAGTGATTGCCTGCTCCACTTCAGCCCATGTATTCATCAAAAAGGGACCATACTGGGCAATAGGTTCATCAATCGGTTCGCCGGAAAGTACCAGTAATACAGTGTCTTCATTAGCGGTGATCTGTATTTTCTCCCCATCATTTTTAAATAAAACAAAATGATCGGCTGGTGCAGTTGTATCATTGATAGCAGCACTGCCTTCGATAACCAGTATACCGGTATTATAACAAGAAGGGAAATCCATTTCCAGCACAGCACCTTTTTTCAATCTGGCATTATACGTCTGTAAAGGAGTGAACGTGGAAGCCGGTCCTTTTACGCCGTTGAATTCCCCGGCAATGATCTCAATCACACCTTTGCTTTCCGGTAAATTATACTTACCCATCATGCTGTTGGCAATCTCCTGGTATTTGGGCGGGCTCATTTTATATTGTGCAGGCAGGTTTACCCAAAGCTGCACCATCTGGAAAGGGCCGCCTTTCCGGCTGAATTCCTTTTCATGATATTCCTTATGCAGCAAACCCGAAGCAGCGGTCATCCATTGCACATCGCCTTCATTGATCACACCGCTGTTGCCACCGCTATCGTGATGTGCTACACGGCCATGATAAGCGATGGTAACGGTTTCAAAACCGCGATGGGGATGCACACCAACACCACGGGGTTCTTCCCGGGGACTAAATTCAATTTTTGCATTATAGTCCAGCAGGAAAAAAGGGCTCATTCTTTTTTTGCCGATAACATTATTGGGAAAAAAATTATGCACCCTGAACCCGTCGCCCACCATATGGGCAGGAGGAGGGGGGATAACAGCTTCGACTGTTTTTATAGTGTTACTCATATATACTCCTTAATGTTTAAATGTATTATTGAAACTGAAAACAAGCTGCCGCAAAATTTTTATCGCCTTTGTGTTCTTTGTTGTCTTTGTGGGAGATT
>CBHEUU010000217.1:0-7480 GCA_965990355.1 uncultured Chitinophagaceae bacterium | reverse complement strand
GGTAAACAGGTTGCTGAGTGAGCTGGATGAGTTCATGAATGATGATTTCAATACAGCCAAAGTGCTGGCAAATATGTTTGAATTGGTGCATACCATCAATTCAATGAAGGATAAAGTTGTCCCGGTGTCTTCCTTATCTGCCGGTACGTTTGAGTTGCTGCAAAAGCAATTTACCCTTTACGTAGAGGAGATCCTTGGCTTGAAGAGTATAACAGAAGCAGACAACAACAAATTGCAGGGCATCATGCAATTGCTGATCGAGATCCGCAAGGAAGCAAAAGGCAAAAAGGATTTTGTTACGTCTGATAAAATAAGAAACCAGCTGGCTCAGTTAGGCATTTCCCTGAAAGATGAAAAGGGTGGGGAAATGACCTGGACGATTGAATAAATTACGGTGCGGGATTCAATGCCCGCACCATTTCCCGTTTCCCCCTGGGGCCAGGGATCTTTTCCACTTTGAAGCCGGCTGCCTGCATGGCCCGGCGCACAATGCTTTTACTGCAATATGTGACCAGCGCTCCGGAAGGGAGCAAAGCTTCCCGCAATTTTTCAAATACTTCTGTGGTCCATAGTTCGGGTTGGGCTGTTGGTGCAAATGCGTCGAAGTAGACCAGGTGGAAACCCGGTGCTGAAGAAAAATCAAGCAGGTTGATCCTTTTTTTGTGAAGAGTAAAGAAAGGAGATAACTGAACGTGTTCCTCCCAGTTGCTTGTATGAAGGGAAGCAAAATATTCCTGAAACCCGGGTTGATCTGCATAATTCAATTGCAGGGCTTGTTCTTTCTCCAGGGGAAATAATTCAAGGGAGGTGTAATGTACAGGTCTTTGCAGTGTAGCCGCTTCCTGCAGGGTCAGTAAAGCATTTAGTCCTGTGCCCAATCCTATTTCCAGTATATGGATAGGCCCGGCTATATGGATAGGCCCGGCCGGGAAAATATCTTTTATATAATGAAGTCCGGCATGGATAAAAACGTGCAATGACTCCTGCATCGCTCCGTGAAGGGAATGATAAGTCACATTCATTTCAGGAATGGATATTGAATGAGAGCCGTCTTTGGTAAGAATAATTTCCCGTAACATGCTGCAAAATTAAAAAGATGTAATTTCATCCTATGCATTATGTTGAACATCTTTCCAGGGATAAAAAATTTAAGAAACTGCTGGAGAATGGTGAGTTTCATCAATTGAAAAAGAGAAAGAACATTCCCATTTACCTCTGCGCTTCTATTATGAGCCAGCAGCTTTCAACCAGGGTTGCTGATGTGATCTATCAGCGTTTTCTTAATTTGTATGAAGGAAAAGAACCTGCTCCGCAACAAATACTCGACACACCTTCTGAAACCCTCCGCGCTATTGGCCTGAGCAACGCCAAGGTCAGTTATGTAAAGAATGTAGCGGCTTTTGGTATTGAACCTGGGATGGATTATAAGAAATTGCAGAAAATGGATAATGAAGAAGTGATCGCTTATCTTACCCAGATCAAAGGGGTAGGGCGGTGGACAGTGGAAATGCTGCTGATGTTTGCACTGGGCCGGGAAGATGTATTTGCTATTGACGATCTTGGTATTCAAAATGCGATGATCAAACTATACAAACTGGACCGGACGGATAAAAAGAAATTCAAAGCAGATCTGTTGCGTATTTCAGGAAAGTGGTCGCCGTACAGGACATATGCATGCAAGCATTTGTGGGGATGGAAGGATAATGCACCTAAACTGGATGGTGAACGATAGATGCGGGATATGGGATGTGGGATCTCATATCCCGCATCCGCAAATTAGCTGTATAATTGCAAACCAAAATACCCTTTTGATACAGAAATCAATCATCACGTTTATCTTTTCTGTTTTGCTGAGCGTTGGTGCTTTTTCGCAGCATATACGCCTCAGCCTTGCGTCGGATTTCAGCCTTCAAAGGGCACTCAAAAAGGATCAGCGATACTGGGGTTTCGGGCAAACGATTTCCGCTCAGTTCAATGTTTCTCCTAAAGAAGCAGCCTATTTCTGGTTTTGTTACTATTCAAACGGGAAAGTCAATAATGATGTAACTGCTGTTGCCAAATCTTCTGCTACGCTACCTGCACAGATTGCCTATACTAACAGGGGGAGGATCGGGCTTAAGCAAATATCTGTTGGGTGGAGGCATTACCTCAAAGGCAATTATGCCAATGAAAAATGGAATCTTTATGGCATGCTGGGTTTTGGTTTGGCACTTGGTACCGCAGAAAGCACTTCATCAGTTACAATAGACACTTCTTTATACGAGATCCCTGTTTTACCCGGTAAAGGAAACTTTAAGCGGCTGACTTATGATCTTGGTCTCGGGTTTGAACAGCCTATGGGCGGCGATATTTATATTTATTCAGAAGTAAAAGCATTTATTCCTGCAACGGATTATCCGAATAAACATCTTTACCTGAACGATAATGCACCACTTACAGCATATCTGAACCTTGGTTTCCGCATTTTATTCTGATCAAAACACAAGAAACTTCCATGGCAAAATTGACGATCCAGCAAATAGAACTCTATAAATTATTCATCCCGCTCAAAGACCCTTTTGTTATTTCACTGGGCCCGATCTATAATGCAGAAAACGTACTGGTAGTGATCCGTACAAAGGAAGGCATCAATGGTTTTGGTGAATGCAGCCCTTTCATGAGCATTAATGGAGAAAGTGCAGATACGGGTATGGTGGTGGGCCAGTATTTTGCCCAATGGTTGAAAGGAAAAGATCCTTTGGAGATCAGTGATCATATCAAAGCGATGGATAAGATCATCTACGGCAATAGCAGTATCAAGAGCGCCTTTGACATGGCTTTGTATGATATTGCTTCACAACAGGCCGGGCTTCCTTTATATGCTTACCTCGGAGGCAATACCAATAAAACGATCATCACCGATTACACGGTCAGCATCGGCGAGCCTTCCCAAATGGCGGCAGATGCTATGAAAATAAAAGAAGAAGGATATCCTGCTATTAAAATAAAACTGGGCAACAATGGGAAAACGGATGTGTTGCGCATTAAGGCCATCCGGGAAGCAGTAGGCAATGAGATCCCTCTACGTATTGATGCCAACCAGGGTTGGAAAGTGGATGAAGCGATTGAAACATTAAAAGCTTTGGCACCCTATGACATACAACATTGCGAAGAGCCGATTGCCCGTTGGGCTTTTATGCAATTGCCCCGAGTGAGGCAGGAAAGCCCTATACCAATTATGAGCGATGAAAGCTGTGGTGATGAACATGATGTAGAGCGATTGATACAGTTAAAAGCCTGCGATTACATGAATATCAAGCTCGGCAAATCAGGTGGTATCTATAAAGGATTGCAGATGGTGAAGCTGGCAGAAGAAGCGAAGATCCATTTACAGGTAGGCGCTTTTATGGAATCAAGGCTGGCAATGACAGCCTTTGCGCATTTCTCCCTGTGCAGTCCTGCAATAGAACATTTTGATTTTGATACAGCGCTTATGTTTTCTGAAGATCCTGTAAGTGGTGGTATTATATATGAGAAGAACGGAGTGATAAAAGTGCCGGAAACGCCGGGACTGGGCGCAACAGTGAGCGATGCGTGGCTGGGAAAAATGGAGAAAAGGATTATATAAAAAAAGAGGGGTAATGATCCACCATGGCGGACCATTACCCCTCTTTCTATGTTACTTCACGAGCTTTAGCTCTTTTATAATATTTGATGCGCCGCCCAGCTTATCAATACACCACAACACATATCGTATATCCACATTGATCGTTCTGTTCAGATCTTTATCAAAAGCCAGCTTATGGCTGAGCGCTTCATAGTTGCCATCAAAAGCAAGGCCGATCAGTTCTCCATTACCATTCAACACCGGTGAGCCGGAATTGCCACCAGTGATATCATTCGTGGTAATAAATCCTATCACCAGGTCTTTACGGACAGGATCTGCGTATTGGCCGAAATCTTTATTCTTCAGCAATTCAATTTGCCTGGCCGGAAGATCAAACTCATAATCACCGGGGACATATTTTTCCAGCAGACCCCTGGAAGTAGTGACGTAGTCGTAAAACACTGCATCTTTAGGCCGGTAAGGCTTTACAGCGCCATAGCTTACCCGCATGGTAAATGTGGCATCGGGATACATTTTTTTGGCTTTTACGGTGTCCATTTCCATAATGCCTTTTAAGTAAACACGGCCATAATCTGCATTCTTCATAAAGAATTGCTGATAGTAAGGAGCATACTTGCTGGTGTAGTTGGAAAGGAAGGCACTGGCATAAGCAAAAGCAGGATCGCCCTGCAATACATTGGCATCGGGTTTTGCGGTGAATGCTTTCCAGCGTGCATCATCAAAGATCATCGTCTTGCTGAAAATATCTGCTGCCAGTTTTTTATAGGTGTTCTCATCATCCAGTGCACCATAATTATTTTTTATTGCACCAAAAAAACCGATAGGTTGCTGGTCTTTCGGTATATCATCATAAAACATTTTGGTAACTGCAGCAACGATACGCTGATCAGATGCTTTGTTTTCTCCTTTCAGGAATGCAGCTCTTGCTTCACCAGCTGCAGCCAATGCCTGGGTGAGATTACCGGAACGGACAAGTGCTGTTTCAACAGCCGTGAGTGAAGCAGCAAAAGATATCAATGGCGAGCCAAATATTCCTTCGTTGATATACTGACGGTGTTTGGCATAAGGCCTCCATGCTTCATATGCTTTACCCCAATCTGCCAGCAGGCTCTTGTATTCAGGTTTGTTGTTTGCCCAGGCAGCAAAAGCAGTTTCTGCTTTTTTCTTTTGACCAAGCACGTCGTACTTGATGAGCTGTTTGGTTTCACCATCATAAAATTTCCAGTAATTGGCGATGCTTGCATAAGAAGAAGCAAGCTGCAGTTTGATGGCAGGGTCCTTCTTCATTTCCTCAAACATATATTTCAAACGCATGTCGCGCAGCTTCACTAGTGTAGGATTGTTGATATCGATAGAAAGGGCGATACCATAAGAACTTTCATAGCGGTTAGTGCTGCCAGGGTATCCCCAGATCATGGCAAAATCGCCATCCTTCAAAGGTTTAAGGGAAACAGGCAGGAACCATTTTGGTTTGAAAGGCTGGTTGTCTGCTGCATACTTGACAGGTTGATTATTTTTATCGGCATACACTCTGAAGATGGAGAAATCGCCGGTATGACGGGGCCATTCCCAGTTGTCTGTATCGCCACCAAATTTTCCAACGCTTTCAGGAGGAGCGCCTACCAGGCGGACATCCGTATAGCGCTGGTAAACAAACGCCATAAACTGGTTGCCTTTAAAAAGCGGGCTTACTCTTGTTTCTATATTCTGCGATGCATCGCTCAAGCGTTTATTGATAGATGCAAGCACGGCTGTTTGCCTCTGCACACGTTCCGCACCGCTCAATCCTTTCAGTGAATCCATTACTTCAGCCGTTACATCATCGATCCTCAGCAGAAACTGAACAGATAAAGTAGTGGGTATTTCTTCCGCTTTATTTTTTGCATAAAAACCATCTTTAAGATAATTATGGTCCATGGTGCTGGCATTGGCGATCGCATCATAACCACAATGGTGATTGGTAAAGATCAGCCCTTCCGAACTGACGATCTCACCTGTGCAACCCCCGCCAAAAATGATGATGGCATCTTTCAGAGATGCTTTGTTGATATTGTACAATTGATCTTTGGTAAGCTTCAACCCTTTTTTAGCCATATCATTGTATACCTGTTGCCCCAACAGTAAAGGCAACCACATTCCTTCATCTGCAAAAGATCTGAAAACGATCAGGAAAGAGAAAGCAAGCGTTAAGATGATTTTCCTCATGATGAAAAATTTAGATGAACAAAGATACTGTGTTGAGTTATGAGTTAAAAGGTACACGCCGGCAATTGCCACAACTCTGGATTAAACTTTTTCCTTTTTCTCCCTTCCAATTCCGCAAAACAACCCTTATGTGCCGCAAAACTCTTTTAACTGTTTTGTCTCTCCTTTTATTGGTTGCAAGCGAGGCGCAGATGCGCCGTGTGTATGGAAAGCCACGTCATGCCCGGGGCCGGCAAGAGCGCGTAAGGCAGAACCTGCCGCGTTTTCAGCCAACGGTAAACCTGTCGTTTGGGTATGGATTTCCTGCCCTGGACAAAGATTTTCTACCGGAATTTTATGAGGCTTACCGTGGTGATATTACTCAAACCGGCCCGATAACAGGCGCGCTCGATTACCAATTCAGCCGGGTGATGAGCATTGGTGTAATGGTGACGCATAGTAAAGTCAGCGCTCCTTACTACGATTATTATTCCTCTTCTGCAGATCCTGCATTTACAGCCAGGCTCAACAACTGGAGCTTTATGCTGAATATCACCCGTTATATTCCCGTGAGTGCGGCGGTTACACCTTACCTGAGAACGGCTATCGGTTTTAATTCATGGGAGCAAACATATACGGATCCAAATGGCAATAAAGCTCCTGTAATACCTGCCGATCTTCCTGATTTTGCTTACCAGGCGGGGATTGGTGCACGGTTCAACTTATCGAAGAATGCAGGTATTTTCCTGGAAGCAGGATACGGGAAATATATTGCGCATGGAGGACTGACTTTGAAGTTTTAGTTATGATTCTACCGGCGTATTCAGCACTTTCCACAACAGATCTTTTAATTCTGTGAGCCCTTTATTGGTTAAAGAAGAAATGAAAAGATGCGGGATATCTGCGGGAAGTTCCTTTACAATGGCCGCCATCAGCTCATCATCCAGCATATCGCTTTTGCTGATGGCGATCACGAATTGTTTATGCAGTAGTTCGGGATTGTATTGCTCCAGTTCGGAAACAAGCACTTCGAACTCTTTTTTATGATCAGTGCTGTCTGCGGGGATCAGGAATAAAAGAATGGAGTTGCGTTCGATATGTCGCAGGAAGCGATGGCCAAGGCCTTTTCCTTCAGCGGCCCCTTCAATGATGCCGGGAAGGTCGGCAATACAAAAGCTTTTTCCATCGCGGTATTCCACCATGCCCAGGTTAGGGGTGATAGTGGTGAAAGCGTAATCGGCGATCTTGGGTTTGGCAGCAGTGATCACAGAGAGCAGGGTGGATTTGCCGGCATTGGGAAAGCCTACAAGCCCTACATCGGCCAGCACTTTCAGTTCCAGTACCTTCCAGCCTTCTTCGCCAGGCAGGCCTGGTTGGGAATGTTCCGGCGCCTGGTTGGTAGGGGTAGCAAAATGGCTGTTGCCAAGGCCGCCTTTTCCGCCGGGCAGCCAGATTACTTCCTGGCCGTCGTGCAGGATTTCCACTTCCTGTTTGTCTGTTTCTTCGTCGCGGGCAATAGTGCCCAGCGGCACATCGATAATGATATCTTTTCCGAAACGGCCGGTCTTATTATTGCCGCTTCCTCCTTCACCATTTTCTGCCAGTACGTTTTTGAAATAGCGCAGGTGCAAAAGCGTCCATAAATTGCTGTTTCCCCGGAGGATAATATGACCGCCACGGCCTCCATCG
>CBHEUU010000216.1:0-7497 GCA_965990355.1 uncultured Chitinophagaceae bacterium | reverse complement strand
CATAGACAACAATAAAAAATAGAACCATATGAGAAAAATAATTTCATTTATGCATATTTCGCTTGACGGCTTTGTTGCAGGGCCGAACGGAGAGCTGGACTGGGTTAAAGTCGATGAAGAAATGTTTAGTTATGTCGGTGCGCGGATAAGCGAAGGCGACACTGCATTATATGGACGGGTGACTTATCAGATGATGGAAAATTACTGGCCTACTGCAGGAGATAAGCCGAAAGCGACCAGGCATGACATTGAACATTCAAAGTGGTATAAAAAAGTTCACAAAGTTGTTTTATCAAAAACAATGAAAGACGCGGGTTTGACCAACACACAAATTATTAGCGACAACCTTTCAGACAGAATAAATGAAATAAAACAACAGGCAGGTAAAGATATCTTGCTTTTTGGGAGCCCCACAGCAACACATGCACTTATTCAACTGAACTTAATTGACGGCTACTGGCTATTTGTTAATCCAATTATTCTTGGACGAGGCATTCCATTGTTTACAGACATCAAAGACAAAATAAAGCTAAAACTATTGCCTACCACCCGGCAATTTACTTGTGGGGTAACTGAACTGAATTACGAAGTGGACAGACAATAAGGAGAAGGTGGGAGCGCCATAAGTTCGACAGGCCTTTACGCAACTAGTGTTTAACTTTTAACAGACTGGCATTAATAGCTACAATTACAGTGCTTACACTCATTAACACTGCGCCAGCAGCGGGACTGAGTAAAATTCCAATCTTATATAGCACACCTGCAGCCAGGGGAAGTGCCACCACATTATAACCAGTTGCCCAGGCAAGATTCTGGATCATTTTTCGGTAAGTAGCTTTACCAAATAAGATCAGATTTACAATATCTTTCGGATTGCTGTTTACCAAAACAATTCCGGCTGTTTCAGCAGCAATATCGCTTCCACTTCCAACTGCTATCCCTACATCCGCCTGTGCCAGAGCTGGTGCATCATTAACACCGTCGCCGGTCATGGCTACAAACTCTCCCTTATCCTGCAACTCTTTGATCTTTTCTAATTTTTGGTGCGGCAACACTTCTGCATAAAAGGTATCAATTCCCAGTTTCCTGCTTACGCTTTCCGCTACTTTTGAATTATCTCCGGTAAGAAGAACGGATTTTATATTGTTATCATGCAGTGTTTTGATGGCGGCAGCCGATTCGGGTCTGATCTCATCTGATAAAGCAATATAACCAGCTAATGTATCATTGATCAAAATAAATACAACTGTCTCTGCTGTATCCGGTTTGAAATTTTCAGGCAGAGAAATGTTTTTTTCTTTCAGGTATCCCGGACTAACTACTTTCACTTGTTTATGCTCCACAGTAGCTTCTACTCCCTTACCTGTAATGGCTTTAAAGTTTTCAGCAGCTGGAACAGCAATAGATTGTTCTTTTATTTTTTGCATAATACCGGTAGCGATAGGGTGTTCGGAGTTTTGTTCCAATGCAGAAGCAATACGCAATAGTTCCTTTTCGTCTATACTATTCTGAAGCGAAGTTATTTTTGAAACTTCAAATTTACCCACAGTTAATGTGCCTGTTTTGTCAAATACAATAGTTGTCACTTTCCTGGAATTTTCAAAAGCTGTTCTGTTTTTAATTAATAACCCATTTTGTGCAGATATTGCAGTAGATTTTGCCACTATTAGCGGAACCGCCAAACCAAGTGCATGAGGACAGCAAATCACAATAACGGTAACCATCCGTTCTATCGAAAAAGCCAGTCCCTTGCCATCAAAATTCCAGTATATAAAAGTTGCAATTCCTGCAACGATAGCAATCAATGTCAACCATTGAGCAGCTTTGTCTGCCAGAAGTTGCGTCTTTGATTTTGATTTTTGTGCATCCTGTACCAATTTGATGACCTGCGACAGGTAAGAATCTTTTGCGCCATGAGCAACCTTTATTTTTAACGATCCATTTCCGTTTAATGAACCTGCAATCACTTTGTCATCTTTCTTTTTTGCAACAGGTTTGGATTCGCCGGTAAGCATGCTTTCGTTTAAATAACTATCTCCTTCTATAATGATTCCATCGGCTGCAATTTTCTCTCCCGGTTTAATAAGGATAATATCATTTTCTTTTAAGGAGGCTGTTTTTACATCCATTATATGATCGTCGTGCACAAGATGGGCGTCGGAGGGCATGAGTTGTACCAGTAGTTCCAATTCCCTGGATGCCCCGGCAACTGATTTCATTTCAATCCAATGCCCTAAGAGCATGATGAGTATTAATGTTGCCAGCTCCCAAAAGAAATCCATGCCTTTTAAACCGAAAACCGTTGCCACACTGTACACGTAAGCCACGGTGATGGCAAAACCGATCAGGGTCATCATACCCGGCTTCCAGGTTTTCATTTCATTGAACCAGCCTTTGAGAAAAGGCCAGCCTCCGTAAAAAAATACAATGGAGGAAAGGACTAACAGCACATATTTCGATCCTGTAAAACTGATATGGATATTGAGCCAGTGTTGTATCATTTCCGATAACAGCATAATGGGAATGGTTAATACCAACACCACATAGAAGCGTTTTTTAAAATCACCGATCATCATTGCATGGTGATCATGACCTTCATGGCCCATTGGCGGATTCTTCTCGTTTTGGCTCATTTGCCTGTCAGCTTTTTTCTGATCGGGATGATGATGATGTTCCATTGAATATACTTTTATGGTTAAGTATTCTGCTATCCATGCGTATGACTTGCCATTGGATCAGCTCCTTTTTTTAATATATACTCGCTATACAATAAATAAGCTCCTGTTATTACTACCTTATCACCGTCCTTTAATCCTTCTGTGATTTCCACTGCATCGGCATTTTCCAGACCTGTTTTTACAGGGCGGGGAGCAAACTTGCCTTTGCTTTCTTCAATCCATACATGCATTCCTTTTCCGTCGCGTATTACTGCACCAGCCGGAATAGTGAGTACACTTCCTGCGCTTTTAACCGGCAACAAGATGGTGGCCTGAAGACCAGGTTGCCATTGGTTATTGGGATTGGAAATCGTTCCCCGTACCTGCATCAACTGGCTACCGCTTTGAAATGAGGGGTTAATAAATTGAATAGTCATATTCTGTGGCTGATCTTCCCAACCGGGTATAATTACTTTTACAGCCTGTCCTTGTTTGATACCGGCCGCTTCATTGGGATAAACATCAGCTTCCACCCATAAAGTGTTATATCCTTCGATACGCATCATCGTACTGCCTTCGCTTACATATTGCCCTTCTGTTACCTGCAGTTCGGCCACAACTCCACTTGAAGGTGCGGAATAGGCAACATAAGGTTCTACCTTTTGAGATTTTATCAGTTGCTGCAATTGCATTTCTGTTTGATCATACAATAACAATTTCTGCCGGGCTGCTTTTTCGATCTGCTGAAACCGTTCATCGGCAGGAAATTGCCGGGACTGTGCAACAGCCAGCAGGTATTCCTGCTGAAGCGTAGCCAATTGTTCCGAGTAAATTTTATACAGAGCCTGGCCTTTATTTACTTTCACGCCAGTCTCTTTTATATACAAAATCTCTATACGACCGGCAACGCGGCTGGATATAAATGCCGTCTGTTCGGGATTGATCGACAGCCGTCCATTCAACACCGTATTATTATTCAATGAGCTATTGTTAATTGTTGCGGTTGTAATATTCGCAAGCGCTATCTGGCTTTCACTTAGTGTTAAACTGGGATCAGTATTATTCTTGTCGAATGGAACAAGCTCCATACCACAAATGGGGCAGGTGCCAGGCCCTTCCTGTACAATTTGCGGATGCATGGAACAAGTATAAGTCTGTTTTTTTGCTGTAGCAGGCTGCGCTTTCTTTTCTTTACAGGCCACAAGCAGCAGGGTAGAGGCTATACCAATCCAAACCGCAGCTTTCAAGAATTTTTTCCTTTCCATATTATTTTACCGTTTGATTGGTTGTTTTAATAAAACTTTCGCTGTCCACGAGATACCAGGCATTTTCAGCGACCATCCAGTCTCCAATAGAAGTGATCACCATTACCATGCCTTCCGCCTCCACACCTGTTTCAACTTGAGTGGGTACAAAGACATCACCTTGCTTTTTAAATACAATCGCGGTATTTCCTGACTGCCAGATTGATTTTTTGGGCAACCACCATCCTGTTTTATATACCACCGGGATATTTGCAGTGATCAATTGACCTGGTAATAGATCCTTGTCGGCGATGTATACTCTTGCCGATGTAAAATTTTCACCGTTTCTTACTACCGGTTGTATCAATCCAATGCTGCCGGTATGCACTTTTGCTTCAGCAATGGTTGTGCGGAAATTCAGTGTTTGACCTCTTTTTATTTGTGCAGCCATTTCTGGCCTTAAGGCAAATTCTGCTACCAGATTTTCAGCACGATAAATAGTAAATAAAGATTGGCCTGCGTTTATATATTGCCCTTCGCGAATAAAAAGGGGAACAGATGAAATAGAAGTCGCCGCGCTGCCTGGGGAATTTATTCCTGACTCTGAACTCATATTATCCATTCCTCCAGTCTCAGCCGCCGGAGTAGGGGAGGCCGTGACATTGGACGGAGTTACAGCCGTTTGTTTTTACAGGATATAAACCTTTTAAGTTCCCTAAAACCGTAAGCGAAAAAACACATTTACCGTTTTCAGTACCTGATTGATCTGCGTAGCTTGCATTCCCAGCAATGACAATCGTTGTTTCGCTTTTGACAACATATTTTCATCATTTCCGGACTGTGCAATAAAAAGCAATTCTCTTTGTGCAGCTGCCAGGTCAGGTGAATAAATTTCCATGATCAATTGCCCTCGTTTCACCGGCTGGTAGTTGTATTTGATGTACAGTTTTTCTATACGCCCGCTGACACGGCTTGAAATACTGGTTTGATCACGGGTATCATATGTGACCTGCCCTTTTATTTCTGTTGAAAAGATACGCACGCCTGATTCAGGCGCAATGACGGGTATTGTTGCGACTACCTGCGTATTGACGGGTTTCGCAAGGGATGCGATGCTGCTGTCAATAGTCAACTCTTTACTGGAAGGGTTGTGTGCGGTATGCGCATCTTCTGCGGGTTTATTATTGCACGCAACAAACCCGGAGGCTGAAATAAAAAAGCCAACCAATACGATATTACCGGTACAATTCTTTTTCATAATTCACGATCATTTCATACAACTTTAATTTTTCATCTAATACAGTCATCTGCATCATGGTCAACGCTTCCCAGGCATCAATCACCTGTGTCAATTGCATTTTATTTTCCTGGTAAGTAATGAAATTGGCATCCAGTGCTTTTTGCAATGCAGGGATCACTTTTTCCTCCATGCTCTGAACCCTTTTCTGCATGGACTGTATCTCATATTCCATTCCATAAAGCATGCCTTGAGTTTCCTGCAGCATGGCAGCTTTTTCTTTTTCCATTCCCTGGATATTGAATTGCATGGCCTTGATCTCAGATTTATACATTTTTGACGACCAGGGCACTATCGGGATGCTGATCATACCCATAATGCTATATGCATTTGGCATGCTGGCACTCAAAGGAAACATGTGGTCAAACCGTATCCGGAAATCGGGTTTTTTCTGCATTTTCATGCTTTCGATATTAAGCCGCATGACCCCGATGTTTTCATTCATCTTTAATACATCTTTCCGGATAACGGAAAGTGAAGCCGTGTCATAATCTCCGGCACGGATGAATACAGGTGAGTAGTTGGTATCTATCTCGAAAGATTCATTCCCTTTTACATTCATCAAACTATTCAACCAGGCCTTTGCTTTACCAATTGTCCCTTCCTGCATGCGCATCATATTGCGGTTCTCTTCAATTTTAGCTTCGGCTTTGTATACGCTTCCAAGCTGCGATTGATTATAAGGATACCTTACCTCTTCAATCTTTTTCATGGTTACCATGATCTTTTCCTTGTCCTGCCATATGTTCATGCGTTGCCTGGCTACGAGCCAGTTGAAATATAGGCGTTTGGCCTGGGCTTTAAAATCATTCAATGTAATACCCCGTGTAGCCTTTTCAATATTTCCCTGTGATTCGATATATCTTTTACGCGCATTGAGCTTTGCTTTATTCGGAATGTCCTGCTCAATCTGCAGCATGATATTACCTTTATCACGTGGGTCCATGATCATTTGACCAGGATAAGGTGTCATAAAAGTTCCTACACCTACCATCGGTGGCATCCAGGCTGTGGATGCATCAGCACTGTATTTATAACTCTCCGCTTTCAGGCTATAGGATTGGAGCAATACATTATTCCTGTCAATACGTTGCAGGATGCTATCCAGTGGCAGAACAGGTGTTTGTTGTGCCGCTAAACAGGCGGGCAACCATACCAATAATCCTATGCCATATTTAATGAGTTGTTTCATGTATTTCCAGTTTTCCGTATTTGCGCAATTCATATTCTTTGGTCATCAGGAAAATAAGTGGTGTGACCAACAGGATATGTGTTGAAGAAGTAAGAACGCCACCGATCATTGGCAACACGATCGGCTTCATTACATCAGTGCCTACGCCATTGGCCCAGAGCACCGGTACCAAACCGAACAGTGAAACACAGACCGTCATTAGTTTCGGGCGCAACCGTTTGGCAGCACCCATGATCACATATTGCCGCAGATCTTCCCTGGTGATCGTTTCCCTGGAATTGCCTTTTAATTTTACGAGTTGTTGCATAGCGTCATTCAGGTAGATTACCATTACAATACCTGTTTCCACAGCAATGCCAAACAGGGCAATGAACCCAACTGCTACTGCCACAGATAAATTCACCCCCCAGAACCAGATCATATACGCTCCGCCGATCAATGCAAAGGGAACAGTAATAAGACTAAAGAAAGCTTCGCGGAGGGAATGAAATGCAAAGTAGAGCGAGAAAAATATGATGACCAGCACAACCGGTGCGATCCATAAAAGTGTTTGCTGACCACGGATAAGGTTTTCATACTGGCCACTCCATTCCACATAATACCCCTGCGGCAAAACACCATTGGCCTGGTTCATTTTTCCTATCGCTTCTTTAACCGTACTGCCAAGATCCCTGTCTCTTACATTAAACAATACAGCTCCCCGTAACATCGCATTTTCCGACGTGATCATAGGCGGGCCATCCTGGAATGAAATATCCGCTACAGCAGATAAAGGCACTTCGCCAAAACCGGGTGACATGAGTGGGATACGTTTAATTCGCTCTACACTATTGCGATAATCCTGCGCCAGCCTGACATTGATGGAAAACCGCTGACGGCCCTCCACCGTATTGCCAATAGGGGCACCACCTAAAGCCGACTCGATTGTCTGGTTCACATTATCTATGCTCAGACCATAACGGCTCAGGTCTTCGCGCCTTGGATCAATGTTTAAATATTTTCCGCCGGTAATAGGTTCCACGTACAGGTCTTTGATACCCGGTGTTCCTTCCAGCACTTTTTTTACACGCTCCGAAACAGCGGCAAGCGTATCAAGATTCTGTCCAT
>CBHEUU010000215.1:0-7523 GCA_965990355.1 uncultured Chitinophagaceae bacterium | reverse complement strand
GAGCTAATAAGTCTTACTGCTAAGAAAATACTGCAGATATGGGAGACCCCGGCTCTTATATTCTTTAAACCAGCACGTTTACTGAACCAGGGCCGGGGTGACAACGGCGGGAGGCGGACACTCGGGCAGCGACCATTGGCCGTCGAATAACTCCCCTCGTTAAAAAACTTCAATTTTTTCATATAAATGCTTCCCTTTCCGCATGTTTTGTATCTTTCAGGCACCCAAATTTTTCGCTGAATATGTTTGATAAACTCTTTGGTTGGGGGAAGAAGAAACCGGCAACTGCGCCAGACTCCGAAATCCCTTTTGGCCGTTATTCGGATAATAATAAACCCGTAGCAAAAGTGAATCGCTGGACGGATGCGGATAATTTTTTTAAAGAAAAAAAATACCCGGAAGGACTGGACGCTTTTTTCGATTACCTGCGGGATGATGTCTCTCAAAATGTGGTATATGAAAGAAACGGTGCAGCAGGCCGCTTTGAATTCTACCAGGGCTCCAAAATCATCCGTGGAGTGTTTGATGGAGAGGGGCTGAAAGCTGAGGTGACCCTGGCCAGAATGCCGCAACCCTCTGTTCCCGTTATGCGCCGCCTGCTGGAAATGAACTTTAGCCTTTATTACAGCCGCTTTGCACTGGACAATGACAGGCTCTGCATGCGCTTTGACAGCCATATTGAATCTGCCAATCCCAGCAAACTCTATTATGGTTTAAAAGAATTGTCAACCAAGGCTGACAAGCAGGACGATCTGCTGGTCCAGGATTTTGCTACCCTCCAAATGGCCGACAGCGAGCACGTGATAGAAATATCCCTTGCGGAAAAAGAAATCAAATATGAATACCTGCAAAAATGGATCAAGCAAACCCTCGATACAATAGCAGGACTCGACGCCGATAAATTCTCCGGTGGCATTGCTTATATGCTGCTTTCACTGGTTTACCGCATCGACTACTTGATTACACCAGAAGGGAAATTGCTGAATGATCTCGAAAAGATTGCCGGCATTTATTTTAAAAAAGATGAACGCCCTGCCGTGGAAAAAAACCGCGATATGGTGGAAGAGTTCAGAAAACTGCAGGCAAGGACCAAGGAAGATATTTTTACCTTCCTGTTCCGGTCGAAATATACGTTTGCGATTGTAGCACCACAGAGCTATAAAGCTGTATCGGATTCTATTCATGGCGCCAACCAAAGCATGGTTTGGTACCGCGATAATAACTATCCTTTTATTGGCACGCAGGTAACAGAATACGGAATTTCCTATTGCCAGTATTCTTACAGTCTGCCTAGAGTGATCACCGAGCTCTTCAATTTATACATGCACATTAATTATGGTGATTATTTTGCTGCGCTTGGGAATAAGCAGGTGTATTATAACGCGGGCACTAATCAGTTCGACAGTGAAGCGATCATCAACCGGATAAAAAGTATCCAGGAGAAATGGAAGGATAAATATCCCAACATGGATTATAAAACACAAAACCTCCGCTTTGATAACCTCATCAATTTCGATCAGACGTTTACTACGGAAATGGAGTTTTTGAACATGGAAAGCAAATAAGATAAACAAATGGACGCGCAGCAAATAATAGAACAATATCAAAATGCCGTTATCCAGATAGCAACAGCTACCGGTACCGGCACTGGTTTTTATATAAAAGAGTTTGACCTGATCATCACCAATGATCACGTAGTATCGGAAAATGCAGAAGTGACGGTGGCCGGTAAGGCATTTGAAAAAACCATGGCACGTGTGTGGTATACCGACCGTAAACACGACCTGGCTTTCCTGGAAGCGCCCAAGCAGGTGGAACTGCCTGATGTGAGACTTGGACAGTATGAAAAAATGAAAGATGGTGATCACGTAGTGGCTATTGGTCACCCGTATGGATTAAATTATACGGCAACGCAGGGCGTGATCTCCAAAGTGGACCGTATTCGCGATGGACTGAAGTTTATACAAATCGATGCAGCGATCAATCCGGGTAATAGTGGCGGACCATTGGTGAATTATGACGGAGAAGTGATTGGCGTGAATTCATTCATCATCCGTGGAGGAGATAACCTGGGTTTTGCCCTGCCGGTAAGTTACCTGCGTGAAGCATTGCAGTTGTATATTCCTAATCGCGGGCAGGCATCTACACGTTGTTTTAGTTGTGGTTATTTAGTTACAACCGCCAACATTGATTCAACCAAGTACTGCCCCAGCTGTGGCACGGAAGTGAAGCTGCCGGAAATACCAGAAAAAGAAATTGAACCGGTTGGCGCAGCAAAGACCATTGAAGAAATATTAAAAGATCTTGGCAAAAACGTGAGATTGTCGAGAGAAGGTGCGAATAATTGGAGTGTGAAGGAAGGGTCGGCCAAAATAAAGATCACGTATAATCCTGAAAACTTTTTTGTAGCCGGCGACGCATATCTCTGCCAGATGCCGGCTGATCCCCTCAAAATAAAACCTCTCTACCAGTTTTTGCTACAGGAAAATTACCAGATCAGTGGAATGGTACTTAGCTGTATGAAGCAGAATATCGTGCTGAGCTGTATCATGTATGATATGGATATGACCAAAGAGAATGGTGCTGAATCTTTCCGCAATCTTTTCCGCCAGGCAGATTACTATGATGATTTTTTGAAGAAGGAGTATGGATGCCTTGACAGGCTGGAGGAATAAGCATGTACAAAAAGCAACTCACCAAAGAGCAGGCTCTTCAAAAGCTTCGCCACTACTGTGCTTACCAGGAACGAAGTCATAGTGAAGTAAAGGAAAAGCTGTACCAATTGGGAGTTTGGAAAAAAGATCATGATGAAATAATTGCATCGCTTATTGAAGATAATTACCTGAATGAAGAAAGGTTTGCTATTGCTTTTGCCGGTGGCAAATTCAGGATGAAGGAATGGGGAAGGGTAAAGATCAAATATGAGTTGAAGCAAAAGCAGGTAAGCGATTACAGCATCCGCAAAGCGCTGAAAGAAATAAAGGAAGAGGATTATTTAAAGGTATTGCATAAGCTGGCGGAAGAAAAATATGCAAGTCTCAAAAGCGAGCAATACCTGGTCCGGAAGAAAAAAACAATCGATTATTTAATGCAAAAGGGATTTGAACCGGCATTGATAACATCGGTTTTGAATGAATTGACCGGGAAATAAAAGTTATTCAATCAGGATCTTACCTGTCGATTGCCCATTCTTACCAGATACGCTGACAACATAAAACCCTTTCTGCAGAGCTGGCAGATTTACCAAAAAAAATCCTTCCACCCCGTTCATATCTTTAATAAACACATCCTGTCCGCCGATTCCGGTAATCCGTATTCTTTCTACCGCAAAGCCTGACACAATATTCAATAAGGAATTACGGATAATTGTGGGGTACATTTTCACACCAGTTACTTTATCTCCGCCAATCGTGATCACTGCTGAATAACTATGTGTATTATTTAGTTCATTCACACGCAAACGGTAAAATGCTTTTCCGAAATCGCTGATAAGATGGCGGAAAGAATAGTGGTTGGTATTTCCATCATTCAAAGAAACCACATTGCCGATAGTAGTAAAGCTTGAACCATCTTTACTGTATTCAACAATAAACCGGTCAATATTCTGCTCTGATTCTGCCGTCCAGAGTAATTCATTATAACCACTATAAGGTTTGCCGGAAAATTTTGTCAGCAGAAGCGGCGTCACCACAGGAACAATAATCTGGTAAACCGCATTGCCTGTAAGTGAGATTGCATACAATTCGCCGCTTCCGTCTTCACTGATCGAAGCAATATTTGATACAGCAGGGGTCGGTGTTTTTTCCACCACCGACCATCCGCCACCACCAGAAGGTTCAATCAATAAAAGGCGGTTGGAGAAATAATCGGTGAACAAATAATAACCCTGTAAAGAAGGAAAACCGCTACCTCTGTACCTGTATCCACCGATCACAGACCGGCCTGAATCAGCACCTGTGGGATAATCAAAAATCGGGTCGATGGCTACTGCATTTACTGTATCGCAATCCCCGCTTGCGGGTGCAGAGCCATTAGCTTGCATTCCCTCCCGGCAGGGCCATCCGAAATTGGGACCGGTACCGGCAGCAGGTAAAAAATTAATCTCCTCTCTTGCACCCTGCCCTACATCAGCGATCCACATATCGCCGGTGCTGCGGTCAAAGCTCCATCTGAAAGGATTGCGTAATCCAAAGCCCCATATTTCTGCAGTGGGGGAAGGGGCATCCACATTTATGCGGAGCATTTTACCCAAGAGCGTTGCAGGGTTCTGTGCATTGTTGAATGGATCGTTTCCACTGCCACCATCGCCGGTAGCAAAATAGAGATATGGAGTGCCTCCTTCCACACGGAATTGCAGATGGCCGCCATTATGATTTTCAAACGGCTTAGGTATGCTGAGCAATATTGTGGCAGAACCAGCATCAGCAAGATCAGGATTGGTAGACACCTGGTAACGGGCAATAGTAATATTACCATTCGGCTCTGTATTGTCATTATAATACACATAAAAGAACCCATTGCTGGCATACTGCGGATGAAATGCCAGGCTTAGCAAACCCTGTTCACCAACATCCTGTACCAATGCATTGATGTTTAAAAAAGGGGTTGATAATAAGGAAGTACCGTTCCATATACGGATCTCTCCTGTTTTCTGTGCAATGAATAAACGGCCGGGAGGATCACCGGGAGCAGATGCAAGCTCTATCGGCTGGCTTAATCCTTCAGAGGAAGGGATGAGCTCCATATAACCGATATCCGGTTGACTGTAACAAAGTTTTGTGGTGAGAAGAATAAGCAGAAAAGGGCGGCTTGCCTTGAATGAGTAGAGTTCTCTAAGCATAAGGCATGGTTTACAGAGTGGCTGCAAAATCAGTGCCCATGTAAGCAATCTTAGAGAACTCTATTTATGATTCATTAACCGGTCTGATTAATTCATAAGTCCGGCAGGTATTTTACCATCTGCTGTTTGAAGCGGCAAATTCAACATTTTCGCTATCGCCGGTGCAATATCACGCAGGTTCATTTCCTGGATAACATTTCCCTTTTTAACACCAGGCCCCACTGCTACAAACCCTGTACGGATCTGCTGGAAATCCGGGAAATAACCATGCGAACCACCTTTACCAGGTTTAATTGCTTCCCCTTTCATGGAATTGCCGAAGGATGTGCCATTCTCTCCGCTTAATGCAAAAGCTACTTCAGGATTCGCGCCGATCTTATCCAGTTGCTTACGGTCAATGACGCGGAATAATTTCTTTTGCTCTTCCGGAAGATCTGCAAGTACCTTTTTTACTGCGTTCAATGTTTCAGTATCATTCCTGTCTTTCAGGTATAGATAAGTTGAACCGCCAACGGAAAAGAACTGTGCTTTCCACTCATCTTTTTTCACATCGGTGATAAGGCCCGCTTTGATCAGCCAGAGATTGGGATTTACGCTGTTCACTACATTCACAAAACCATGATCACCGGTAACGATCAGCACCGTATTATCCCAGATGCCTGCATCTTTCAATGCATTTACGACAATACCCACACTGCTGTCGGCATCGGATACAGCCGCCTGTACAAGAGCCCCCTGCCGACCCTGCTCATGTTCATAATGATCTACAGAAAAGAAATGAATGGTCATCAGGTTGGGTTGGTCTTTCTTTATTACATAGGCAGCGATCGCTGCTACATTATGATCTTTTCCATATTCAATTCGCGCAGCGTTATTGAAAACATCTTTTTTCAGATCAGCAACAAAGCCTTCAGGTTTGGAGAACTTTTCACGTACTTCTTCACCCAGGCTACCAATATCCGGAATATTATACATTACCGGTGCATCAGCAGCTACAGGCCATAAAAGAGAAGCTACTTTAAGTCCTTTGTTCTGTGCAAGGCTCCAAAGCGTTGGCACTTTAATGGAGGTATCGTTCCAGTAATTTTTACCAGTGGGGCCATTTGGCTCAAACATATTATTATAATAAACGCCATGCTTAGCCGGCCATACGCCTGTTACAATCGTAGTATGGGATGGGTAAGTCATAGATGGGAACACACTGTTTACTCCTTTTGCATACACACCACTTTTCATCAGGCTTTTTAAGTTAGGAGTATGCCAGGAAGAATCGAGATAAAAATCAGGGCGGAAACCGTCAATGGTGATTACTACCACATGCTTTGCCTGCTGGGCAAAAGCACCGAGGGTCAATGAGATGAATACAAAAAGAATAAATACTTTTTTCATTACGGGTTTGATTTGAAGAAGCTGTTTAAAAAGAAGATTCCAGAGCCGGCACGAAAATATTCAGGCTATATGAGGTGAATATTAACCCTGTATTATCTCTTTCAAAAAAATGCATCTACTTTTACAGCTTCTAAAACAGGATTATGTCATCGCTTACCGTCAGCCTCATTCAAACAAAGCTCCATTGGGAAAATAAAGCGGCCAACCTGGCCATGCTGGAAGAAAAAATAATGGGGATAAAGGAAAAGACCGAGCTGGTGATTTTACCCGAAATGTTCAGCACTGGCTTCAGCATGCGCCCTGAAATACTGGCCGAAACAATGGAAGGCCAAACCATACAATGGATGAAGAGGATAGCAACAGCAAGGAAGATCATTCTTACCGGAAGTGTTATTATTGAAGAAGGCGGACATTATTACAACAGGCTTGTATGGATGCTGCCCAATGGGCAATACGGCGTGTATGATAAACGTCATCGTTTTGCTTATGCCGGGGAAGATCAGCATTACACTGCCGGCTCAAAGCGGTTGATCGCTTCAGTAAAAGGCTGGAAGATCAACCTGCTGGTTTGTTATGATCTTCGTTTTCCGGTTTGGGCCCGCCAGCAATCACAACCGGAAGGCCCCGAATATGATCTGCTTGTATATGTGGCCAACTGGCCCGGGCGTCGCATCCATGCCTGGCAAACACTGCTCCAGGCAAGAGCTATCGAAAACCAATCCTTCGTTATTGGCGTAAACCGCGTTGGTGAAGACGGCAACGGAATTTATCATACCGGCGATAGCATGGTTGTGGATGCAATGGGTGAAGTGTTTTATCAGAAGAAAGATGATGAAGATATTTTTACGATCACTCTTCAGAAAGAGCCATTGGAAACAGTAAGGGAGAAACTGCCATTCCTGAAAGATGCAGATGGATTTATGATATTGGGAGAATAAGAATTATTGATTGGGAAGAGTCTTGTCCTGCTTTATTAATTCCATCGCTTTTTCCAACTTATAATCCACTCCTCTTTTTACAGCATCCACTGTTGGCAGAGAGGGGACTTCGGGCTGCACGCCTCTTCCATTCTTCGGCACATTCTTATCAATCACCAACCGGAAAAGCGGTAAACGGAAACGCACTTTTGTTCCCGGCAATGTCATATCCGGTATCAGCCAGGCAGAGTTGCCATAAGCTCCGCCACCGGTTTCTTCTCCTATCAATGTCACATTATCCTGCTTTTTGATGGCGCTTGCAAATAAAGTGGTAGCTGAAAAAGAATTACCTCCGAGCAGGATATAAGTTTTGCCAT
>CBHEUU010000214.1:0-7551 GCA_965990355.1 uncultured Chitinophagaceae bacterium | reverse complement strand
GCAGCATAAGGTTTTATTTTCGGAGCCTGCATGCAAAGCGATGTATCTATATTGACAATTTTATAGCCTTCTTTTTTAATGAGCGCCATTGTTTTTTGCAAAAGGATCTTACTGTCAATCCCTTTATATGCAGGGTCTGTATCGGGAAAATGAACGCCGATATCACCCAGTGCGAGCGCACCCAATAATGCATCGCAAATGGCATGAAGCAATACGTCGGCATCACTATGGCCAACAGCACCTTTTGTGTGGGGAATTTTTACACCGCCGATCCAAAGCTCCCGGCCGGGAGCGAGTTGATGAAAGTCGACGCCTGATCCTATTCTGTATGACATGATGCAAATATAAGGAGCAAAAAAAAGCGCCTCTTACCGGAAGCGCTTCTTAAAAAATCATTTTCAACTATTCGTTGCTGGTTCCTGCTCCGCCATCTCCATCGAGATCAAACAACACAGAGAAACGCATGGTGTTGGAAAGCGGGTTTTGTGTAACACCACTTCCTGAAGGAGCGAGATAAGAGAAGTTCAAACCAAAAATATTGTATTTAAGACCGAGGCCTGCGGTAAAATACCGGCGGTTGCCCCTGGATTTATCTTCATAATAATAACCGGCACGGAGTGCAAACTGGTTGTTGTACCAGTATTCTGCACCGATAGATACGTTGGCCTGGCCAGGAAAATCGCTGAATGATTTGAACCAGCTTCCTACAGAACCCTGTTTGCGGTAATCAGCAATCTGCTGTTGGGTAGGAGGATTTCCTTCCAGCGTTGGCACCAGTAATTTGTTCAGATCAAGACCAATCATGATCTTGTTCTGCTCATCAAAACTTTTGTTCCATGTAGCACCCAGGCCAAAGTTGGCAGGGATGAAATCCTTATCACCATTATCTGTATACCCGATTTTTGATCCAAGGTTAGTTAAAGCGGCGCCGAAAGTAAAACCATCGCCTGCTTCTGATTTATCGTCGTAGTATAAACCGATATCACCGGCTACAGCGCTACCTGCTTTATAGCTGGTGGAACCTGTAGTGGGAACACCGTTGGTGAGGTCAGAATTGATATAACGAAGGGCTACACCCAAACCAAATTTGTCAGACAGTTTGCGGGAATAACCTGCATCGATGCTGAATTCCCTTGGTTTACCATTACCCCAGGAGTTACCGGCACCATCAGTGAACTGGATATTTCCAAGGCTGAAATAACGGAGGCCGACATTGATAGCCTGGTCATCAGCAAATTTATAATAACCGGCAAGTGAAGCGAGGTAAACATCATTTACCAACTGTTTCAACCAGGGAGTGTAGGTTGCAGCCACCCCACCTTTTGATTCATTGAAAGCAACTTTGCCCATATTCCAGAACCCGGCAGAAGCATCCGGTGAGGTAGCCAGGCCAAGATCTCCCATACCACCTGCGCGGGCATCCGGGGAAATGCGCAGAAAAGGAACCGCCGTTGTGACCACATTAATTTTATCCTGTGCTTTTGCCGTGGACAATATTCCGCCAAAGATCAACAACGAAGCAATCAGTTTTGAAGCAGTTGGTCTCATTGATAGTGTGTTTAGTATTAAAATGTAAATAAAAGTATTACGTTTTGGTCTAATGCAGAGCTAAAATATTGATTTTTTGATGTCTCCGGATTTTAAAAAATCACCAGTTTCTCGATCTTTTCTCTTCTTGATTTACCGGGAACGATCACGGAAAGCTTATAGAGGTATACACCCCGTCCGATTTTTTGTCCATATTGGTCACGTCCGTCCCAATCCAGTTCAATTGAACGATTTCCGGGTGTATTTATTGTTCGTTCGATCATTTTTATTATCCTGCCTGAAACGGTGAAAATCTGCACTCTAACCAGCAAATCCTGCCCCGGTTTGTTGTGCTCAAACCAGAACTGCGTATGTGTAGTGAACGGATTGGGGTAATTCAACACATGGCTGATCTCAAGGTCCTCATCTTTTGCCACTACAAAATCCAGTAAAATTTCTTCTGAATTATTCAACACATCCCAGGCTTTGATCTTCAGTGTATGTGTTCCGGCTTCAAGGTCTGTAAGCTGAAAACGGACCGTCCCCTGCTGGTAACTGTCCTGTTCGCCCTGATAAAAATCATTCAGTACAAAATACCGGTTGTTATCATTATCCAATGTGGCCACAATATCATGTCCGATACCTGTGCCCACTGTATTGATACCCGAACTGTCTGCCAGTTTCAATAACAATACCGGGTTTTCATTGGTCAATCCGCCATTCACAAATCTTTCATCATTAAGATAGGCTTTGATCTCCGGGCCGGTTTTATCATCACTGCCGGCATTGGCACTGCCTCCCACTAAAAAGCTGGTGAAGTAACCAGTTCCGTCCCTTGTCCCGTTTTCTGCATACAGGCTGAGTTTACCATTGCCGTACTGGTAATTGATATCCTTCGGCACTTTAAAACTGAAAGAAAACCGGCCACCGGCTACTGAAGCTTTTCCTTTAAACAACTGGTTGGTTTGAGTGCTGAATGAAGTGGGCTGACTGCCGGGATCATTGGCAAGGGTTGTCACCTGCCGGGGCTTGTCGAACACAGCAGGGTAGATATTCCCGTTGAAATCTGTAAGCAGGTTTCCCTGCAGGTCCGTTACTTCTCCTTCTATGGTTATTTTCTCTGTTGCCTGGAGTGTATCCACCTGCGAAACAGGTTGGCCATTGATGCGTACCGGCCGGGCCTGTATGGTAGGAAATGCGAGCGTCATGGCAGGATCACCCAGCAGGGTAAACTTCCGGTTATTGGTAATATCAGCAGAGGTCTGATACGTAAAGTTCTTGGCTTCCCGCACTGCATCTCCCAGGCTGCGATAGTGGCCGTTGGCATCGGGCTGAAGGGCAAATTGCAGGTAGTTATTGTTCATCACCCTGTTGCTGAAAGCAAATACAACACGGGTGGTGGTCATTAATGCAATGGCGCCGGTATTTGGTCTAAGTAGAATATTTTCTCCGAGAGAATTGACATAGGGATTATCATAAGGAGCAAAGTCGCAGGTGGCTGTGATGAACAAAGGAAGCCGGTTTGGATTATTCCAGCTGTTTACCATCTCCTGGTCCAGCACAGTTTCTTCCGTCAACCGGTTTGGTCCCCCATGCCCGGTGAAATTCCACATCAGCACTCCATTGTACACCTGGTTATTGATAGCCTGGTTCACCTGCGGATAACGGCTTCCTCCGGAACCGCTCTCCTGCTGAAATGCATCCAGGTATATTTTCTGCTGATCAAACACAGGTGCCACAGAAGATGCTGTTGCTGTCACAATCTCTGCATCCTGCAAATGAAGATTCTGATCTTCATCATCAGCAATAAACAATAGATTATTCCGCCAGGGGCCAAAGCTCTGCGCAGTGAAATAGGTTTCCAGTTTGTCTACGAAATTCTTTGCCTCCGTATTATTTTTTGCAGGCACACGGCCAATGCCGATATCAAGATCATTGATCACAATACCGGAACTGATGTCTTCATCATTTTCCAGGAAACCGTAAAAATCATCCGAGGTATAAGTGCCCAGCACATCGAGTGAAATATTGTTTTCGTAGGCAGGAACAAAATTGGTATTGCCTGATAACCTGTCGCGGTAATCATATGAAGCATCGCCAAACAATAAAAGATAACGTGGACGGTTGGCAGGATCAGCACCATACTTATCGAAATACATTTTCACATAATCCCTGATCGCAACCGGATCAGGACTGCCGCTGCCAAACTCGGCATACACTTGTTCTGTTGTAACTACCACCACCCTTAATCCATTGCGCTGGCGATGATGCTGCGCCAGTCTTTGCGCCTGTTCAAGAAAAAGCGGGTAAGTAACAATGATATAATCTGCGGCGGCGCTTGCATGCAGGTCCTGGTTGGCCACACGGCCAGCCGGTGCAGGTGTAAGAAATCCCTGTCCGTTAAAAGCAATATATTCCCGCAGGCGGTTACAATCATTCACAAAACGGAATGTGCCGCCATTCATACTGCCGGTCATTTTTACCGGTGAAAGCGGATCGGTGATGTCCCAAACCTGTGTGGCTGCCGCGGCCCCGTTAATGAGAAATTCGCCTATGTGATTTCCTACCGAAAGCCAGTCGCGGAATGGCAATTGATTCACTGAACTGAGCGAAAGCTGCTGCCTGAAAAAAACTTCAAACCAGTTGAGCCAGCCCTGTGCATTTACACTACCGGGCGCATATGTGTAACTGATGCTATTAGCAGAAGCCGAAGCGGGGGCAGTATTGAAGGAAACAGTTTCACGGGCGAAAAGATCATACGCCCCGGTGCCCACTGGTGGAAGATTGATCTGTCCCGCAGGAGTGCTGCTGATCACCATGGAAAAACTGCTGCCCGCGCCTGCCGAGCGGCTAAGGAGATGCGTGCGGACCTGCAAAGGGGAAGCAGGCAGGATGTTTGGTATATCCAGTGGGAAATTCCGGGTAAGCACACGGCCCGGCATATCTGAAAATTCTTCGCCATACCATTCCTTTCCGCTGTTCAGGAAATTGACGGTGTCCAGTTCATGAAAATACCTCCCGGAAAAACTGGTAATGGTCAGATCAGGATTGCCTGCATCGGGCGCGTCTGTGATCCTTTTACCCGTGCCACCAACACTTAAAAAATAATACGATTTATCGCTAAACAGGTTTTTCTGATGATTGAACCGCTGGTTGGCCGAATCTTTGATCCATTTGTCGGGGCCGCTGGCATAGAAAAGAATATAGTCGCTGCCATTAAGCACGCCATCATTGCCATCTACCACCTGGATAGCATTTTCGGCAAGATCATCTGTCCAGGGGGCATTATTCGCTTCTGCGAGCATATTGCCACCATTTCCAAAAAGGCGGATGGCGCCGGAAGGCAGGCTGGCGGTGTTGATACCCAGATTGCTGAGAAAAGGGATATCGAGTTTGTAGATGCCGGGACCGGTCACTGCGATCTTGTAAAACGTGCCTGCTGCCAGCACAGACGAAGGCTTGTACTGCCGCTGGGCATAAGCGGTGAAAATGGTACCCAGCAAACAGGTCACAAGCAGTTGTTTTTTCCCTGGTAGCATAGCAATAACCCCTTGATTTTATGGTGGATTAACGAAGTAAAAAAAGTAATAATGCTAAAAGGCATTTTACCCAAAGTGTTTATATTCGCAATCCCGGTAGTAAAATTTAGTTGGCGGACAATAATTTTACCTCATACCGCGTTAAATTTATTCCAATTCATAGGTTTATGCAAAAAACAATGAAAGTGAAAAACTTAGTAATCCTCGTATCCTGTGCGGTGCTCATGTCTTCGTGCAACCTGTTTAAGAAGAAATCCGATAAATCGGATGTAACCGGCTGGAATTATAACGACAAGAACATGGGTGGCTACCAGGTGGCCAAAGCCAAGGATCAGGCTACTGGTCCGGGCCTGGTGTTTGTACAGGGCGGTACCTTTACCATGGGCCAGACAGATGAAGATGTGATGTCTGACTGGAACAATATCCCCCGCCGTGTATCTGTTCCTTCGTTCTATATTGACCGCACTGAAGTGGCCAATGTGCATTACCGTGAATACCTGTACTGGCTGGCTAAAGTGTTCGATCCTTCTGACCCCGTTAACCAACCTATAATTGATGGTGCAATGCCCGATACGCTGGTATGGCGTAGTGAGCTGAGCTATAACGAACCCATGGTGGAATATTATTTTCGCCACCCGGGCTTTAACTACTACCCTGTAGTAGGTGTTACCTGGAGACAGGCCACTGATTTCTGCTTGTGGAGAAGTGACCGTGTAAATGAGGGCATCCTTATCGACAAAGGTTATATCAACAAACAGGGTTTGATGGGCCAGCAGGGCAGCAACAACTTCACAACAAAATCTTACCTGCTTGATCTTTATCAAACAGCTCCCGGTAAAAACGCTACTTCTAAAAAGAACAGCCTGAAAACGCCGCAAGGCCAGCCCCGCACAAAAGTGACCATGGAAGATGGTTTCCTGATGCCGGACTATCGCCTGCCTTTCGAAGCTGAATGGGAATATGCAGCTTATGGTCTGATTGATCAGAACCCACGCCCCAGCAAAAAAGAAGGTAAACGTGGTGAGGAATTACAATCCAACAAACAAATCTATCCCTGGTCACAAAACGTGAACGGTTTGCGTGATACGCGTCACGGAAGCTGGCAGGGTCAGTTCCTGGCCAACTTTAAACGTGGCTCTGGTTATAACGCCGGTGTGGCTGGTGGTTTGAACGACCGTGCTTTCTACACTGCTGATGTAAAATCTTTCTTCCCCAATGGCTTCGGTCTTTATAATATGGCCGGCAACGTAAGCGAATGGGTACAGGACGTATACAGGCCTCTTTCTTCTATGGACTTTGATGATATGCCTGCCCCTTACCTTGGTAATAAATATCAGAAGATCTATAAAAATGCAGATGGTGAAGCTGAAATCAATGATACAACAGGCCGTGTAAGAATGGTAGCTGTAACAGATGAGGAAAGCAAAAACCGCCGCAACTATCAGCGTGGTAATGTGATCAACTACCTTGATGGTGACACAGCATCACAATCTTCTTATGGTTATGGTATGACCACCCTGATAAGTGATAAATCAAGAGTGTATAAAGGTGGCAGCTGGAACGACCGCGCTTACTGGCTGAGCCCCGGCACACGCCGCTTCCTTGAAGAAGATCAGGCGCTGAGCACACTCGGTTTCCGTTGCGCAATGGACCGTATGGGAAGCCCTGAAGGTAATGGCCGCAAAGTTGGTCAGCAATTCCCGACCAAAAGACAAAAAAGATAATTCCATTTCAATAAGCTTGAAGCCCTCCGCAAAAACGGAGGGCTTTTTTATTACTATCCAACCTATTTTTGTTGTATGTCAATAGAACGGTTATACGAGATCTACCTGCAATACCCATCTGTGCAAACAGATACCAGGAAGCTGAAAGCAGGCGATATTTTCTTTGCATTGAAAGGCGATAACTTTAATGGAAACAGTTTTGCAGCCAAAGCAATTGAAGCCGGCGCTGCCTATGCAGTGATCGACGAAAAAGAGTTTGAAATACCAGGTAAAACATTTCTTGTTTCCGATGTGCTGGAAACGTTGCAGCAGCTGGCGCGGCATCACCGCGAACAATTCAATGATCTTCCTGGTGGCAGGCGTGTACCGTTTCTTGCTATCACCGGCAGTAATGGAAAAACCACTACCAAGGAATTGATCCATGCGGTACTTTCCACTACTTACAAAACGTACACAACCGAAGGCAACCTGAATAATCATATCGGCATCCCTCTTACCCTGCTTAAAATAAAAATGGATGCAGAAATCGCCGTTATTGAAATGGGGGCCAATCATCAAAAAGAAATCGCCGGTTATTGTGAATATGCACAACCAACACATGGACTGATCAACAATGCAGGCAAAGCCCACCTGGAAGGATTTGGAGGAATTGAAGGAGTAAGAAAAGGTAAGGGAGAATTGTTTGATTATCTGCGGACGCTTGCGCATGGTTTTGCATTGGTAAACTGGGATTATGAATACTTGCATGAAATGAGCAAGGG
>CBHEUU010000213.1:0-7554 GCA_965990355.1 uncultured Chitinophagaceae bacterium | reverse complement strand
GCAGTAACACGCAGCAACCGGTTGTTGAAAGCCTATACTGACAAACAGATCCAACTGGAAAAGATCACCAATGATCATTTGCAAACTGAATTGAAATTCCTGAAAGCGCAATATCATCCGCATTTCCTGTTCAATGCCCTGAATACAGTGTATTTCCAGATGGATAATGATGTACAGGCTGCAAAGAAGAGTATAGAAAAATTTTCGGGCCTGCTGCGTTACCAGTTGTACGACCAGCAGCAGACTGTACAGCTGAGCCAGGAAATACAATACCTTACTAATTTTATTGAATTGCAGCAGGTACGCACTTCTGAAAAATTGCAACTGACAGTTAACTTTGATCCGGAATTGAAGGGGCAGTTGGTATATCCTCTGCTCTTGCTTCCACTGGTGGAAAATGCGTTTAAATATGTAGGCGGCAATTATAAGATCAATATTGAAGCCAGGCTGGACAATGATCGCCTCGTATTTACCGTGATCAACTCTATACCCTTGAATATCCCGGTAAAAGCGAACAGTGGTATTGGATTGGAGAACCTGAGAAGAAGACTGGAATTATTGTATTCTGGTAAAAGCACTTTGAAGACAATGAAACAAGCGGATGAATTTTGGGCTGAATTACAAATAAAACTGGATTGATGTCACGTAAGATAACCTGTATTATTATTGATGATGAACCAATGGCCCGTAAAGGCTTGCAAGGGTATGTAGAGAAGATAGATTTTCTGCATTTGTCAGGATTGTGTGAAGATGCGCTGCAACTTAATACGCTTTTGAAACAGCAGCCGGTGGACCTGCTTTTCCTGGATATCGAAATGCCCTATATTACCGGTATCGATTTTTTACAGCAAACTTCCAATCCTCCCAAAGTGATCTTTACAACGGCGTATGAGCAGTATGCGATTCGCGGGTATGAACTGGATGTACTGGATTACCTGCTGAAACCTGTTTCCTTCGACCGGTTTCTGAAAGCAGCCAATAAAGCCTTTGATTATTTCCAGGCTTCTCCTGCAGCCGGGCCGCAACATATATTTATAAAGACGGACAGCCGGCTGGAAAAGATCAGGTTTGAAGAGATCCTGTTTGCCGAAGCCATGGAAAATTATGTTGCTATTTACACAACCGATAAAAAGTTTATCACCCATTCCACTTTGAAAGGATTGCAGGAAAATCTACCGGTCGACATGTTTATCCAGCCGCATAAATCCTACATCGTGAATCTGAATGCTATTGATGCAGTAGAAGGTAATATTCTGCATATAGGTAAATACCAGGTGCCGGTTTCCAAATACCAGAAAGAGGAAGTGATGGGAAGGATCGGGTACCGGAAATAAGAAGAGGTTACCTGGTACGAGCTTCGAAAAATTTGGACTACCTTTACAGGCGAAAATTCCACTTCCCATTAAACATTCCATTCAGTAAAACCAAGTCAGCTATTACGCAAAACGCTCCAATGAAAAATGAAGGAACGACTGAAAAAATAAAGGGGCTAAAGCCTGACAAAAACGAACCCCCGACGCATATTCTTCAGCAACAAGTTGAACACTACAAAAAAGAAAATGATATCCTGCTGGCTTTAAGCAATGATATTACCCAGGTCAGGGAAAAGAATGACCTGATAAAAATTTTTTCATCAAGGCTTAAAGGTTTTTTTCAGTTTACACATGCTGTCATTGGCCTGGTTGATAGTAAAAACAAAGTGTATTATCCCTTCCTGATGGAAACGGAAACGCATCCGGCCAAAGGCCATATCGATTTCAATGCAGTGATCACTAAAAAATATCCACTCGATGATCCTTTTATCAGAAGGATCTTAACATCTCCAGCTCAAACAACTATTCTACTAGAAGGTGTGTTGAATGAACCAGGGATCCCTGAATTTATAAGGGTCAATTATGAGTTTGGAATAAAGAGCGCATTGATAACGCCATTGAAAAACAAAATGGAACTATTGGGATATGTATATATTTCCTCCAATCAAATCGATAATTTTCCGGATGATTTTAAAAGCATTTTGCAGGGGATTGCCCCTCACTTGTCAAGTGCCGTTTCCAATATCATCGCCAATGAAGAAATCAATAAAAAACATGAAGAACAAACCTTTCTCCTGGATTTCAGTACTGACATTGCACAGGTAAGAACAAGACCTGAACTGCAGGCTGCTATTTTTAAGGTGCTTGATAAAACCATGCATACTCAGCTGGCCATGATCCGGGTGATTGAAGATGATGGCTTCCACCTTTACCCTTTCATGTATGATAGCTCATTGTTTGAAAAAATAAAAACAAATTTTGAGGAACTGGTAACGGGACGGATCAATATCAATGAACCCTATACAGCCCGGGTGCTGGCCAGCAAGGATGGCCTGGTGTTCAATGTGGATGAGGAATTAAAAAGTGGTAATTCATATGCAAAACTTTGGAAAACTACAGGGCTGAAAAATATGTACAGCCTGCCGCTACGGGTAGGAAATAAAAACCTTGGTACCATCTGGATATTGGCAAACCAGTTAAGTACTTCGATGCTAAAGGGTATTAGTGCACAGATCTCCGTTGCAATAGCCAATATACAGGCAAACGAAAAACTGCTGGCCAATAAAAAGCAACTGGAAGGGGAAAATGATTATCTCAGGGAGCAGATCCAAACCATTTATAATTTCTCTGATATCATTGGTGATGGTCCGCAGATGCAGAATGTGTATCACCTGATGTCCATGGTTTCTGGTTCCAATTCAACCGTGCTGCTTTTAGGAGAAACAGGAACAGGGAAAGAACTGATTGCCCGTGCTATTCATAATTCATCTCCCAGGAAAAATAAATTGATGGTAAAGGTTAATTGCGCAGCATTACCACCCAACCTGATCGAAAGTGAATTGTTCGGGCATGAAAAAGGAGCTTTTACAGGCGCTATCGAACGGCGGATCGGTAAATTTGAACTGGCCAATAACAGCACATTGTTTCTCGATGAGATCGGTGAGATGCCCCTTGAAACACAGGTTAAGTTTTTACGCGTTCTGCAGGAAAGGGAACTGGAACGGGTCGGCGGAAAAACTACCATAAAGGTTGATGTCAGGATCATTGCCGCCACCAACAGGAACCTGGAAAATGAAGTAAAGGCAGGGCGTTTCAGATCTGATCTTTATTACCGTCTCAATGTATTCCCCATTACATTGCCGCCATTAAGAGACCGTAGTGAAGATATTGTTCCGCTGGCTAATTTCTTTCTGGCCAGGTACAGTAAGAACTCAGGCAAGAACGTGACATCTATCTCCGGAAAATGTCTTGAAGAATTAAAAAACTATAGCTGGCCTGGTAATGTGAGGGAGCTTGAACATTTAATTGAAAGAGGCATTCTTTTAACACAGGGAAATATTTTAACCGAGGTACAATTGCCTAAGAGTTTGAATGAACAAAAGAATGACCAATTGGATGTTTCGAATAAAACCCTTCAGCAACTTGAACGCGCCTATATTATTGAAGTACTGAAAAGGTGCAACGGGAAGATCTCCGGTAATGGAGGTGCTGCTGCTGCATTGGAAATACCTTCCACCACCCTGCATTCCAAAATGAAAAAACTGGGTATTTCAAAAGGCGATTATTTTCAAAACCAGGATTAAGTAGCCTGGTTTTTCTTTATTACTACATTCCTGGTTGGTTGCTTTCATTCCCACAACACTATCTCCCGATATATCGAGCGTCTTTTCGCCATTTGACGAAATAGCGTGTGCAAAATTATGGCACGCTCCTCCTAACTATCTCAGATCTAATTGATTACTGAGTGGCACGCCTGTTGTTTTAATGGAAGCCAATCTCTTAAAACCTAAAAAATAAAATCATGAAAATTGTAGTAATTGGCGGTACCGGCCTTATCGGTTCAAAACTCGTAAACACACTTCGTCAGCTTGGTCACACAGTGATACCAGCTTCACCGGCATCAGGTGTTAATACCATTACAGGTGAAGGTTTGAAAGAAACAATAAAGGATACGGATGTTGTTGTTGATGTGTCCAACTCTCCATCATTTGAAGACAAAGCCGTGCTGGAATTTTTTCAAAAATCTACCTCCAACCTGCTTACAGCAGAAACTTATGCAGGAGTAAAACATCATGTTGCTATGTCTGTGGTTGGCGCTGACCGTTTACCGGATAGCGGTTATCTCCGTGCAAAAGTGGCGCAGGAAGATCTGATCAAAGCATCTGGTGTTCCTTACAGCATCTTGCGTTCTACCCAGTTTTTCGAATTCGCAGACAAAATAGCACAAGCAGGCACGATCAATGGAGAAATTCATATCCCAACAGCGGAGTTTCAGCCAATAGCCACGGATGAAGTAGTAGCTGCACTGGCAGATGTGGTAATCGGAGCGCCGGTGAATGGTATTGTTGAGGTAGCGGGCCCGGAGCGTATTCCGATGTCTGAGTTTATCCGTTATTTTCTCACTGCAACGGAAGATTCCCGTCAACTGGTAGAAGATGATCATGCACGTTATTTTGGAACCGAATTGAACGACGAATCATTAGTTCCCGGAAAAAATCCCCGTCTCGGAAAGATCAAGTATGAAGATTGGTTCAAAGCCCAGTTGGTCAGTGAACGGCCCTAAGAGCTTTCACATTACACAGTAATACGGCAGGTATCAGGTATTTCTATTTATAAAAAAATAAAAAGGGTTTAATATGGACACAATCTTTTTCCTTCAAAATGCTGATCCTGGCAATGGGAAAGCTTCATCAGAGGATCAGGAAAACATAGTCCCCTCTCCTTACGAAATAAACATTGCGGATGGAGGTGAATTCCTGGATGATGGTATACGTATGAAAGAGCAACCGCTTGAAGAAAAAGCACCGGATGAAGATGAATTACCCTTAGGGGGATCGTGATAAGGGTAGCAGACTGCTGAATGCCTTTGTAATTGCAAAGGCATTCTTTCTGGCAAGGACGATAAAGGAATAATTTAAACCTAAAAAAAATGACATGTTGGCAATAGGAACCATTGCTCCGGATTTTGAACTCTATTCCTCGCCTTATCAAAAACTAAGGTTAAGTGATCTGAATGGTAAAAAAATTATCCTGGCGTTTTATCCCGCAGACTGGAGCCCTGTGTGCAGTGACCAGATGAGCCAGTACAATGAGATAGAAAAATATTTTATCAGGCACAATGCGCAACTGATAGGAATATCAGTAGACAGTAAATGGAGTCATTCAGCATTCAGCGAACAGTACAAATTTCATTTTCCATTGCTTGCGGATTTTGAGCCGAAAGGTGCAGTGGCCAGGTTGTATGAGACTTACGATGAAAAAACCGGTGAATGCCAGCGTGCATTATATGTACTGGATGAAAATAGGATCATCCGGTGGAACTACTTATCACCTATAGGAGTTAATCCCGGTGCAGATGGCATATTGAACGCATTAGAACAGTTGGATAAATTAAATCAATAAAACTTCTTCAGTATCTTAATAATCAATTAACTTCAATTTCAAATGCATACAGGAAAAACATACAAACCTTTTGAGTTCATTCTTTGGACGCGGAGAAACATATTCTGGCTTTTACTGATCGGCACAATCCCGGCAGTTCTGTACCAGGTATTTGATTTAAAATGGCTGGCTATTCCATGGCCGGTTGTTGCATTGCTGGGTACAGCAACCGCCTTCACAGTTGGGTTTAAGAATTTACAAACCTATAACCGTACCTGGGAAGCCCGGCAGATATGGGGAGGTGCAATAAGTGCAAGCCGGTCATGGGCGCTGATGTGCCGCGACTTTATCGAGAACACAAACAAATCACGCGAAATGATCTATCGCCACTTTGCCTGGCTTACTGCTTTGCGATATCAACTCAGAGCCAGCAGAAGCTGGGAAGCAATTGAGAAATCTTACAATCAGGAATACAAGCAATTCTACACTATTCCCGAGAAGGAAACTTCATTGGAATATGAATTATCAAAATACATCACCAAAGAAGAACTGGAAAAGATCCAGCCTGCAGCGAATAAAGCAGTTCAGTTATTGAGCATGCAAAGCAACGCGCTGAAAAATCTTCAGAAAGAAGGGATAATTGATAATTCCCGTTTTCTTGCCATGCATAATTTAATACGGGAATTTTCTGATCACCAGGGTAAGAGTGAAAGGGTGAAGGACTTCCCCTATCCGAGGCAGTACGCCACTGTAAATTCTCTTTTTGTAAACCTGTTTTGCATATTGCTTCCCTTTGCCCTGCTGGAAGATTTTAATAAGCTCAATGATAGTATCACAGGTGTTTTGAAAGGTAATATGGTATGGTTTACTATCCCATTCAGTGTTTTGATCTCCTGGGTGTATACATCGCTGGAACAAGTGGGAGAAAGCACAGAGAACCCATTTGAAGGTAATCCTAATGATGTGCCCATTTCACAAATGAGCCGGGCTGTAGAAATAGACATCAGAGAAATGCTTGGAGAAACTGATTTGCCACCAGCTCTGCAGCCGCAAAACAATATTGTTTTATGAATTGTTAAAAGGTTTATGTTCAATAATGGTACAGCAAGTGTCCGTTTTTGTTACAGACAGCTTTGCTAGTTAAATTATATGGCACTGATTACCGCTTAAATTTAACTGCGGCATTTGGTTTGATAACAAAAGGTTCCATATAAATCATAAAAAATGAAACTTCAGCATTTGTTACCTGTTCGATTGTTTGTAATATTCCTGGCGGTTATTCAATTGCATTCTTAGGATATTGCGGCCCAGGCTAAAGACACTACTGCGCATTCGGCTTATACACTTCCTGTACCTGCTGGCTGGACTACCGAAGAATTCTCACTGCCTCCCGGTTTTGCACCTTCCTTTACCTGGAAAGGAATGGAAGACATCCGCTTTCACAAGGGCTGGGGAGATTCTACCAGCGAAGGATACTGGTCATATGCTTACCTGTGGTGGCTGGATGAAACTGTTGATATAAACGCAACGGCATTAAAGCATAATCTAGAAGCATATTATACCGGCCTTGTGGGTGGCAATATTGAGAGCCGGAAGATACCAGCTAACGCATTAGTGCCTACCGTAGCGGTTATTAAAAAAGCGAAGGCAATGAACGGCGATAAAGAAACATTTACCGGTACTATCCGTATGCTGGATTATATGAAGCAACGCCCAATGGTATTAAATTGTATTGTTCATGTAAAGAAAGCCGGTAGTAAAGACAAATCGGCTGTGCTGGTAGAAGTATCTCCACAGGCGACCGGCCATCTGGTGTGGAAACAACTGGATAGTGTAGCAGAAGGATTTGCAATAAATGCGCACCATTGAGGGATTCTCCTATTACCACGATTGTTTAATAAACTGCATCCTATGGAGCAATCTATTTTTGACAAGTTCAGCATCCATGAACTGGCTCTTCTTGGCGCATTTGAACAACCCTGTCATTAACTATTATTAAATGATGACCTCAAAAATATTATTGATGAAACGTAGTAGCGTTTATCAATACCCTGATGATAAACGGACGAATTCTCAGTAAAACAGACAAAATCCTATTTGACTGTTTGCTGATTGGCTTGGCATTTTCATTTTTACCAAA
>CBHEUU010000212.1:0-7556 GCA_965990355.1 uncultured Chitinophagaceae bacterium | reverse complement strand
AGTGGCATTATCAAATATGGTACGCATGGTGACGCACACGTGATCGGAACTATCCAGGAAAGCGATCCTTTTTTGCAGGTGGCCATTCAGCAAGGGATCAGTGAAAAGATCATTAACACACAACTGGTGGGAGATTATAACTTACCCAATGTGCTGGCGGCCGTTACTGCAGGCAAACTTTTTAAAGTACCCGATGCTTTGATAAAAAAGGCAATTGAAAATTACACACCTTCCAACAGCCGTTCCCAATTGGTTGAAAGAGGAAGCAATAAGATCATACTGGATGCATACAATGCAAACCCCAGCAGCATGAAGCTGGCAATTGAAAACTTTGCACGTTTGCATGCTGATAATAAAATACTGATGCTGGGCGGCATGGCAGAGCTGGGTGAAGAAAGCCTGCAGGAGCATATCTCTATTATTGACCTGATCAAACAATACCCCTGGAAAGAAGTAGTGCTTGTTGGTGGAGATTTCATGAAAACCCAACATCCTTTTCTCCGGTTTGAAAATGCAACGCAGGCGCGTCAGTGGTGGCAGGAACAAAAGTTTGAAAACACTTACTCCCTTATCAAAGGCAGCCGCAGCATGCAGATGGAAAAAATACTGGAGTAATAAAAACAATTAATGGAAATCCTCGGATACCTCGCTTCAGTACTGATCGGCATTTCATTGGGAATGGTGGGCAGTGGCGGTTCTATTCTCACGGTGCCTGTATTGGTATACCTGATGTCTGTAGAACCCTTACTGGCAACCACGAGTTCATTGTTCATTGTAGGCTGCACCAGTTTGATTGGCGGATTAAGGGCTTATGGAAAAAAGCTGGTGAATTTTAAAGCAGTAACTGAATTTGGTATTCCTTCTATCTTTTCCATCTTCCTTACCAGGCATTATTTATTGCCGGCATTGCCTGATCATTTATTTTCTATTGGGAAAATACACGTGTACAAACCCATGTTCCTGATGGTGATCTTTGCTTTGCTGATGCTGGCAGCTTCCGTGACCATGATACGCAGCAGCAAAAGGGAAGAACGGTTAAACGCAGAAGCAGCAAATGAACATACTTACCAGGCCATACCTTTATTATTGCTTGGCCTGCTCATTGGTATCATTACGGGCTTATTGGGTGCAGGCGGTGGCTTTCTGATCATTCCCGCTTTAGTTATTTTTCTTAAGCTGCCCATGAAAACGGCAGTAGGCACTTCCCTTCTTATCATTGCCATTAACTCATTGTTCGGTTTTCTTTTCAGTTTAAAACAATTTGAATACAACTGGACATTGCTGCTCTCTTTCACTGCATTAGCCATTATCGGCCTTCTTATCGGAAGCAGGCTTGCAGAGAAGATCTCCGGTTCTTCCTTAAAAAAAGGGTTCGGATGGTTTGTATTGGTAATGGGTATCTACATTATTGTGAAGGAAATATTCCTGGAACAGCATGGGTGATATTTTTTACTTTTCTCTTATACATTTTCTTCATGCTCTCTGCGGTGAAAAGCCGAACTTTGCAAAAATTACCCTTTCACAAGATGTCAGAAAAAACTGTAAACCGGGGGTATTTAGCTTCTTCGCTTGGTTGCCGTTGTCCTCGATGCAGGCAAGGCAAACTTTTTAAATACCCGGTCAGCATCAAACTCAAGAAAAACATGACCATGAATCAGACCTGCCCTGTTTGTGGTCAGCCTACAGAAATAGAAGTAGGTTTTTATTATGGTACCAGTTATGTGAGTTATGCATTGACGGTTGCGATAAGTGTTGCCAGCCTGATAGCCTGGTGGGTATTCATTGGCTTATCGGTAAATGATAACCGTTTCTTTTATTGGATAGGCTTCAATGCCGTTTTCCTGATTATTCTCCAGCCCTGGCTGATGCGGTTAAGCCGCAGCCTTTGGATCTCCTGGTTTGTGCGCTATGATCCCGACTGGAAACATACCAAGCCCGGTGATGCATCAGAGAGATTGAATCTAGACCAGGGTACTAACTGGTAATAAAATAATCTAAAGTAAAACTAAGTGTTTTTCTGGCTGCAGAAAACCCGGTTTTAGCAATCGGTTTTGCAGGTGTTTTTACGATAAACATCCGCTACGTAATGTATTTTTTATATTTAAGCCTCTTATTTACAATATCTTAATAACGAACCCGTACCCACTACACTTCTTTCTTTTATCAGGGTATTGTATTGCCCATCCTTCCCATATAGCTTCGCCCCGTATTCGTCTAAATCCAATCCTTCGAAAGCAAAATGAGGCAATTTGTTTTTATTGCATTAAGCCTTTTGACCTTTGTTCAATATACATCCGGCCAGTCCGGATCAGTCAATTGCACAGGTTTCAGCGCCACTTATTCTACTATCGAATCGAGATGTGCAAGTACAGGTTCCATTACAATCAATCCCACCGGAGGATCCGGTAACTATAGCTACAAAGTGCTCGAACCGCAGGCACTGCCCCTTACTTCCACTGCAACCATCACCGGCCTGTCTCCCGGCAACTATACAGTGATGACAAAGGATATGGAAACGGGTTGCACATTGATACAGGATAATATTATTGTTAGCGGTTCCTATAATGACCCTCGCTTTCAATTGCTCAAAACAGATGTAACCTGTATCAGTGGTACCGATGGCACTATCAGTGTAACAGGACTGCAAAATGGCAGAAGCCCGTTTACCTATAAGATCATATCGCCTTCGCCTGCAGCAGTTGGCACCATCAGCACTACAGGTGAATTCAATTCCCTCCCTTCAGGTGATTATTATATACAACTGATGGATTCCTGTGGTGGTATCCAAACACGGACAGTAGCCATACAGGATTATAACTGGTCAATCAGCAACAGTTCTGTTACAAAGCTCAATTGCAACACAGTCGCTGTTGCTGTAACGCTTACAGACAATAAAGGAAATACTAACCAGTCAGGCACTTCGTTCAACGGTTTTCAATATGGCGTAGTGAACAGCCCCGGCGATACCAGTTGGCATGCTTCCTCTTCATTCAACCATACACATAACCCATTACGCAAAGTGACCGTGGTGATGAAAGACAGGTGCGGTGTAGTAAAATCGGCTTTCTGGCAGAATACAGCACCTTCACTGGATGCGGGGCAAACAATTTCGAATACAATCTGTAACACCTTTGACGTAAAGGTGACCAATGCGCTGAATTTTACCAGCCCGCAATTCTATCTCAAGCAGGGCAGTGTGACCATTCAGAATAATACCACGGGCATATTTACCGGTGTTGTGTATGGCAGCTACTGTATTGAAGCGAGGGATAATTGTTATGATACCACCATCAACCGTTGCTTCACTGTTAACAAACCAATCCCTTCAGTAAATGCGAACGTAGACACATCCAACCTGCAATGCACCAGCTTTACCGCAAAGATCAGTGGCCAGACCAACCTGTTCAACGCAATATATAATTTATATAATAGTTCAGACGTACAGATCGGATCCAATGGGACCGGCGTTTTCCCCAATCTTGCTTATGGCTCTTATTGCATCGAAATAGTTTCTGCAAGTCCTTGCTACGATACCACCATTACGCGTTGCTTTACCGTTAAAGCACCGAAACCCGTTGTGCCAGCACCTGTTATTTCCAACCAAACCTGTTCAAGCTATACAGCCAGCATTGGTGGAACACTTAACCTGTTCAATCCTACTTATTGCCTGTACCTGAATGGCACTTTGATCAGTTGTGATCCGAATGGCAATTTCCCGGGGTTGGGTTATGGGGTACAATATTGCATAAGGATTGTTTCGTCAAGCCCTTGTTATGACACCACGATACAGCATTGCTTTAATCTTGCAAAACCACAGCCTTCCTCTGCCAATCCAAGCATCAGCAATAAGGGATGTACAACTTTTACAGTAAAAATCCCATCAGTTACTAATATTCCAAATCCCTGGTATTGCCTGTATGATAAGTTTGATAATCAGATTGCCTGCAATGGCATCGGTCAATTTGATAATGTACCGTATGGCAGTAATTACTATATCACCATTGTATCAACAAGCACAACCACCGATTGCCCCATCACTTTAATAAAGAAAACCTTCTCCGGCTCCAGGAGTATGCCTACAGTTGCTGCAACAGTTACGATAACCAGCAGAAACTGTAATGCATTTTCAGCCAGTCTTACCAGTTCCGGTTTAACAGGTCCAAAGTTTGAAGTGTACAACAGCGCTGGAACAAAAGTGTACACCGGTTCTACAGGCACGTTTAATAACCTGCCTTATGATAATTATACGGCGGTTGTTACCTCCAATTGCCTCGACACATTCGTCCGTAATTTTTCTGCAACGCCGGTAACACTTTCTTTTTCTTTACAGGCCATCGAATCATGCACGATAAACACCACCGATGTAAAAGTTACTGTTAACAGCGGAACTGGTCCTTTTACAGTAAAGGTATTGGACCCTTTGAATACTGTTGTGGCAACGCAATCGGTAAGCGGCACTTCCTATACTTTCCCGGCACTGCCTCCATTGCCCCCGGGCTTTCAATACAGAATAGCGGTAAGCTCGGCATGCAGCCAGAACGATACGATAGCCGTTACGCCAAAGAGCAGCATTTTCAGCAGAACAAGTAATGTGGAATCAAAATGCCCCAGTGCTCTATCCGAAAATGGTTCGGGTAATATTGCCATTGAGCTTAATTCCAATATCGGTTTGTATGCGCCCCAAATAATCAAGAAAAATTCCGCCTCTGTTTCTATTTTACCCGGCATCACCACTAATATATCTTCTACTGCCAGGAAATACGAGTTCCTGGAATTGAACCCTGCAACATACGTATTGGAGTATAATATCAGCAGTTGTTCAAAGAAAGTGTATGATACTTTAACGGTAGCTCCTTACAGTTTCCCTGATCTTAAAAACTCAGCAGCATATCAATGCGACAATAATAATTTCAGCGTAAGTGCTGTTGCTGATGGAGGAGTATCTCCTTTCAGTTATGAAATTATTGGCAGCAACCCCAGCGGGCCAAGCATTGTGACGCCTGTGCAAACAAGCACTTTGTTTGATATTGTCTCCAATTCTTCTTATTCCCTTGTGCGGATGAGAGCAGTGGATGCCTGCGGCAACGGAACATTGAATGATGTAAGTGTTCTCCCGCTTGGGCAATTGACGATCAGTATGAATAATGTTGACTGTTATTCAAATAACCTTACACTCACCGTAGATACCATTCCTAATGCTACTTATACATGGTATCTCAAAAGAAATACTACAGACAGCACACTTGTAACTACCAATCAGTCATACAATATCCCTTATCTCCTGCCAACTGATACAGGTATGTATGTTTGCAAAACATCAGTGAACAATGGCTGCCTTATGCGCCTCTCCTATTTCCACCTGAAAGGCGATTGTAGTATCCTGCTTCCGGTTAAGATTACCGGCTTCACTGGCAGATTGTCTGGCAATGATGTGATACTAAACTGGAATGTGAGCCAGGAAGAACGCCTTAAAGAATACCAGGTTGAACGCAGTGTTGGTTCCGGCGGTTTTGAACTGATCGGTATTGTACCTGCTACCAATGATCCCAACCTCAACCGTTATTCATTCACGGATGCAAATGCACCAGGTGGCCACTTAAGATATCGTTTAAAAATTGTTGGGCAGGATGGCAATCGTACTTACAGCAATACGATCGGTATCACACACAATGGCGTTTTCATCACCGCTGCACCCAATCCTGTAAAACAGGAATTGACCATCAGCATCAGTGCTAAAACCGATGCTATTTACAATATAAAACTATATAACCTCAACGGGCAGGCACTTCATCAGCAAACTACCAATCGCATCCGATCAGGTGTTTTCCATTTGCAACGTAACAGCAAAATAACAGCGGGTATCTACTTTGTGAAGATCATAAATCTTGACACAGGAGAACAGTTTACCCAAAAACTGGTTTATCAGTAACTCATTTCATCCAGCTTTACCTTTCCTTTAAACGTCCAGAACACAAAACTTGTGTACACCGCCACCAATGGCGTTCCTATCAAAGCAATCAGCAATAATATCTTCATTGTTTTTTCTGAAGCTGCCGCATTATGAATAGTGATACTATGGGCGGCGTTATTAGTAGCATACAACAGGTTGGGAAAAACTTCCACCGCCACCATAATAAGCAGGGAAGCGATAGTAATGCAGGAACTGGCAAAAGCATACCGGTATTTTCCTTTATTCAACATGCGCGGGATATTAGCAATGGCCAGCATCATGATAAGAGGGAAAATAAAAAACTGGGGGCTGGATTTAACCCGGTCGCTCAGATGCGGGATATAAAGAAGTGTATACACAGTAGTGATCACAAAACTCATCACAAAGAAAACAGTGAAGTTCTTTGCCAAGATGGTGAGTTTGGTATATAACCGGTTCTCCGTTTTCATTGCAAGGTAAATGGCTCCATGCATCATAAATAACGCCAGTGTAGTGATCGCTACCATAATGGAAAAAGGATTGAAAAAGCTGAGCCAATTGCCGGTAAATTCTTTCTGATCATTTAATGGCAACCCTAATGCTACATTCCCCAGCATCAGTCCCAGCGAAAGTGCAATAACAATACAGGCGAATGAATACACAAAATCCCAGGTAACCCTCCAGAGGCGGCCTGGTTCCTTACTCCGGAATTCGATCGCCACTGCTCGCCATATCAAGCCGATAAGGAAAATGAAGAACGGAATATAGAATGCTGAAAAGATAGCTGCATAAGCTACCGGGAAACCGGCAAACAAAGCGCCACCACCAATCACCAGCCACACTTCATTTCCATCCCATATTGGGCCAATGGCATTTAATGCTATCCGGCGGCTTTGTTCCTTCTTTAAAAACAAATGCAATGCGCCGGCTCCCAGGTCAAAACCATCCAGGATGGCATATCCTGATATAACGGCTCCGAAAACCAGGAACCACCATACGTTGTAATCCAAACCAAGAAAAGTGCCCATATAAAAAAAATTTATGCTTAGCTGTGTTGCAGAATCGGGTTGTCTCTTTTACTTCCTTCATCTATTTCTTCCTTGCTTTTATAATCAACCGGTCCGTGTTTGATTTTTTTATTCAGCAAGTAAAGAAACAGGATAAATAAAATAGTGTACACCAGTGTAAATAAGATCAGTGAAAAAAGGACCTGCTGTGCCTGCACATTCTTTGATAATCCTTCGGAAGTACGTAATAAGCCATACACTACCCAGGGCTGTCTTCCCATTTCTGCAGTGAACCATCCTACCTGGTTGCCAATCTGTGGCAGGAGAACCGCCCATGCAAACACAAGCATCAGCCATCTTTTATCAAATAATTTTCCTCTCCACCATAGCCATGATGCATATACAGTGAGTGCGATCAGGATCATTCCTATTGTTATCATGATATGATAAAACTGGAAAACAGCATTCACCTGCCCGGGCCTGTCTTCCGGTTTAAAGGAATTGAGCCCTTTAATGGGCGCTTTGAAATCCTGGTGCACAAGAAAGGAAAGACCTCCGGGAATTGCCAGGCCAGTTGTTTTTTGCTTCTTATCATTCACCCATCCAAACAGGTACATGTT
>CBHEUU010000211.1:0-7581 GCA_965990355.1 uncultured Chitinophagaceae bacterium | reverse complement strand
GGGCAACTACCTTATTGAGTACAAGCTGGTATTTTCCTGCTGTACGGTTGAACCCATTATTGAATCCATCAATCAACTTGTTCATGATGGATTTTCTTCTGGGCTTACCATGATTATTTTTCAATATCATCGCACACAAGGCCGGCGTAAGCGTCAGGGCAACGATACCCGAGAGGATAATGGCCGTTGCCATAGTGATAGAGAATTGCCTGTAGAACGTACCTACTGGTCCCGACATGAACGCTACCGGTATAAACACCGCGGCCATCAGGAATGTGATGGCAATGATCGCCCCTGCAATTTCGTGCATCGCTTTTTTGGTTGCCTTTCGCGGCGATAGGTGGCCTTCTTCCATCTTGGCATGTACAGCTTCAATCACCACGATGGCATCATCCACTACCACACCAATGGCGAGTACCATTGCGAAGAGAGTGATCAGGTTTAGCGTGATACCGAAGAATTGCATGAACATGAACGTACCAATCAGTGATACCGGCACCGCCATTGCAGGGATCAGGGTCGACCGCCAATCACCCAGGAAGAGAAATACTACCAAACCCACAAGAATGAATGCTTCCACCAGTGTATGAAGCACTTTTTCAATTGAAGCATCCAGGAATTTGGATACATCATAGCTCAGTTCATAATTCATTCCTTTAGGGAAAGTGCTGGCCTTGATCTCTTTCAGCTTTGCCTTTACATTCTCGATGGTCTGGCTCGCATTACTTCCGTAAGATTGCTTGAGCACTATCGCAGCCGAAGGCTTGCCATTCAGGTTGGAATAAATATCATACATGGAGCTGCCAAACTCCACATCCGCTACATCTTTCAAACGAAGCAATTCGCCATTCGGGCTTGCACGTACCACCACATTTTCATACTGTTCTTTGGTAGTAAACCTTCCTGAATATTTTAACACATACTCAAATGACTGGGATCTTTTACCTGAGCTCTCACCGGTTTTACCTGGAGAGGCTTCCAGGCTTTGCTTGCTGAGCGCTTCCATCACTTCATCTGCAGATATCTTATACGCCAGCATACGGTCAGGCTTAAGCCAGATCCGCATTGCGTATTCACGGTTACCAAGAATATCTGCAAAACCTACACCATCCACGCGCTTCAATTCGGAAAGAAGATTGATGTCGGCAAAATTGAAAAGGAATTTCTGATCAGCATTGGGATCGTCACTGTACAGGTTGATGTACATAAGCATATTCGATTCCTCACGGCTGATCTTTACACCTTCACGCACTACGAGTGGAGGAAGCTTATTGATAACTGATGCCACACGGTTCTGTACGTTGAGAGATGCTACGTTGGGATCAGTACCCAGGTTAAACACCACCTGTATCGTTCCTTCACCATCATTGCCCGCATCCGATGCCATGTACTTCATGCCGGGGATACCATTGATCGCCCTTTCCAGTGGAATGATCACCGATTTGATCATCAGCTCACCATTCGCACCGGGATAATCTGCCACCACGTTCACTTTCGGTGGTGAGATGGAAGGAAATTGCGTTACCGGTAACCCGGTAATGGCCAGTATCCCCAGGAAAACGATGATTAGGGATATGACGATAGAAAGGACTGGCCTTTGTATAAATTTATTAAACATTGTAAGACGCTAATATTAAGGATGAACGACTATTCCGCTTTTAATTTCAGATGAGCAATAACTTCTTCTGGTTTTTCGAATTCGTACTCGATCCTGTCATCATCTTTTACTTTCTGAATGCCTTCGAGCAGGATCTTATCGCCATCGGAAAGGCCGCTGTTTACCACATAGAGATCGGGCAACTGGCCGGCGATAGTGATATTTCTTGATTCGAGTTTGTTGTTTTTACCCACTACGAACACGTAGATCTTGTCCTGTATTTCGTAAGTGGCTTTCTGCGGAATGATCATGGCATTTTTAAGCGGCATGGTCATGCGCACCTTGCCGGTTTCGCCATGTTTTAATAGCCGGTCAGGATTGGGGAAGATGGCTCTGAAAGCGATATTACCTGTTTCATTGTCAAATTCGCTTTCGATCACTTCCACTTTTCCTGGATGTGTGAGGGTATTGCCATTGGCCAGCAGCAAACTTACTTTGCTGTCGCCACGGTTTTTGGAGTTCATTTGATAATCCAGGTATTCAGGTTCGGATACATTGAAGTAAGCAAACATCTGGCTGTTGTCTGAAAGACTGGTGAGCAATTCACCTTCATCTATCAGGCTGCCGAGTTTTTTGGGGATACGGTCAACTGTTCCGTCGAACGGCGCCCTGATCTCTGTGAATGAGAGATGCAGTTTAGCAAGGGCAATTTCTGCATTTGCCTGGTCCAGCTTGGCTTGTGCCGAAGCTTGTTCATTTTTGGAAACGATGTTTTTGTCAGCCAGCGTTTTTGCATTCTGCAATTCAATCTCGGCTGCTTTGCCTTCTGCCTGTGCTTTCAGCAATTCTGCTTCATACAGTTTCGGCATAATGCGAAACAGGACCTGGCCGGCTTTTACAAACTGGCCTTCGTCAACATAAATGTTTTGCAGGAAACCTTTTTCCTGTGCGCGGATCTCGATGTTCCGTACGGAGCGTATCTGCGAAACATACTCTTTGGTAAAAGATGTGTCAACGCGGATAGGACTGGTCGCAATGTATTTTGCGACTTCTTCTTTTTCTGCTGATTTGGCCGTACAGCTTGTATGACCGATCAGGACGGCCAGGCCGGCGAAAATGGCTATTCTTTTCATAATACTAAATGAATATTGATCTGTTGAATGTGTTGTTCCGGTAATTATTCCTATGGCAAGATGGTCATAGTTGCAGGAGATTTCCCGCGAGGCAAGCAAACAGCGTTCAGATGGTATTGGGTAAGTTTAAAAGTATGCATGAGTTGCATACGGGGGTGTGTTTGACGGTTTGTCCAGAATCAGACTCTGAAAACCCGTTGCAGGATGTATTTATCAGATTCCTGCGGCCAGTAAGGAGGTACTGTATCGAAAAGATTATCCAGGCAACTGAGCAGGGTATGATAGGAAAGAAGGGAATGATATTTTATCGCCCGGTTGAATTTGCGGGTTTCAGCATCATCCCTGTCTTCTTCGAGTGAATCGATAAAGAGATAATTATTTTCAGCAGTAACAGAACTGATCGTCCGCTTACCTTCCGTTTCATGATGGTAGGTGCGGGCATAGCAGCAGCTTTTTGAGTGTTTGCCGGCTGCAAAAACGCGATCGGCCCCACTCATCAGGACTAAACATAAACATATAAGAAATACTGCCAGTTTCATTCAGCCCCAAAAATAAATAAGATTGTGGGAGGCGTCAGTTAAGAATTGTAAACGAATCGTTAACGGGGCAATAGTTAGGTACGAACACTTGTAATACATTACTCTACAAACCTGTAACTTCCATGCGTATCATAATCGATACCATGTTTTTTCTTCAGCTTTTCTATATAATCCAAAGTAGCGGATGTATGTGGGCTGGCTACAGAATCGCCCACCCGTTCAAATGTATGCAACAATGTTTCTTCCAGGGTGCTCGAAATGCTCATGCCTTTATGCTCGGCAAGATCGGCTAATAAAGCGGCCAGTCGTTTTTCCAACCTTACCGGCACGTTCACCCGTTCGATTTTGATAGGAGGACCCTGGTTATAAATATAATGTCCAAAGCCCAGGTAATTCCCATCCGGGTCGGTAACCTGGTAGTCGCGCAGGCCATACTCACGATCATCAATAGGAACAGTAATGTTCGCTCCGTTCGCCTGGTGCATTCGATAAAGGGCATTGGCATCACCTACTACAAAATAAACCTCGGCCCGTTCAATAGGGCCGCTGGATTGCTGTGCTACATGTGTTATTGTTCTGCCAAAACCCAAGCCGGCAAAACTGGTAGGGTTTCCCCAGACGAAGGTTAATGTAAATCCAAGTTTTTTGGTATAAAAATCAATGGTGGTATTGATGTCTTTTACCCGGAGGGTGGGTAAGACCTGACTGCATTCAATAGAGGATTCCATTGTTTGAGTGTTTAATGGGAAATTACAAAGTTTTAATCTGTTCTCAGGTTTTTTACAGGATTAATAATAGCCGTTCTGAATGTCTGCAGAATGATAAGACAGGAGGTGCCGGCAATCAATAAGGTTATGGATAAAATAAAAGGAAGTGCGCTTATCTGAATCCTGTGTGCGTAGTCATTCAACCAGTTTTGCATGATCCAGTAAGCCAGTGGACAGGCTGCAAGACTTGAAATGAGTACAACAGGGAGGAAATCTTTGAGGAATAATAAAACAATACCGCGGACAGGTGAACCCAGTATTCTTCTTATACCGATTTCCTTGATGCGTTTCTGAAGGCTGAGTGCCACCAAACCAAGGATGCCAAGAAGAACAATGAAAACTGAAAGCCCGGTAGCTACAGAAGCTGCCCGCTTCAATTGCAGTTCTGTCTTGTACATACTTTGCAGGGTTTCATTCATAAAAACATAATCAAATGGAGAACCGGGCAGGAGTGCCGATATTTTTTTCTGTAAAGCATCAACGGTATTTGCTGTATTGCCAGACTTCAGCTTCACAGATAAATAACGGAATACTTTACTGAGGCCCACATGCAGAAAAGTGATCGGCTGTATGGACTGTTGCATAGAACCAAAATAGAAATCCTTTGTCACCCCGCTAATAGTGAACAAGGTGTTGCTTCCCTGCAATTTTAGCTGTTGGCCTATCGCCAGTGACGGCTCCTGCCAGCCCAGGAGTTTTGCCTGCGTTTCATTGATCACAATACTGGATGAATCTACTATTGTTCCAGGGCTGCCATAAAATACGCCAGCTGCCATTGCAATGTTATAAGTAGAAATATAGTATTCATCTGTATAAAGCGTTTGAGATGCAATAGCCGTAGTGGAATCTGATCCTGGTTTGTACAGCATCATATTGCCGGAATAGTTCCCATTAGGAACTTCAAACGATAGAGTAGTAGCTTCCACGCCCGGGATACCGGCAATTTGCCGGCGGACTTCTTCCATTTTTTTAACGCCTGTATTGCTCCAATCCCTTGGCACCTGTACAGTAAGTATATTGTTTTTATTGTAGCCGAGTTCCCTGCTGAAGAAAAACTCTACCTGCTGTGAAATGATAATTGCACCTGTGAAGCAAACAATAGCTGTAGCGAATTGGAAAGCCACCAGTGATTTGCGCAATAATATATTGTCTTTTATATCTTTTAATTTACCCTGCAGCGATGCTAATAATTTTAAGGATGATAGAACAAGCGCGGGATAAAGACCTCCCAGTATGCCAAGCACCAATACCAATCCAACAGGGAATAATATAAAATATAAGGGGAACTCAGAGAGGGAAGGGATGGCTTTACCCAGGATCAAAGAAAAAACAGGCCGGGTCATCTGGTAACAGGCTATGGCAAGCAAAGAAGCAAAGAATACAAGAAGAATTGATTCTGTAAGGAACTGAAAGATCAATTGTTTTTTAACACCGCCCAATACTTTTCGTATGCCTATTTCACGCATTCTTGAACCAGACCTGTTGATGGAGAGATTAACAAAGTTGACTGTTGCCATGAGGAGTATAAACAAGGCAATAGCCGACAGTACATACAGAATTTTGCTTACAAGATTATTATTGGCTGTAAGATGGTATTCTTTTAAACTAACAAGGTAAGGGTGCATATTGTCAGCCAACTGAGGTGGAGCATGAGTTTTCAGAAGCTGTTGTATGGGTTTTTCAAGTTGCTCCGGCTTTATACCTTCTTTTAATTCAATGCATCCAAAAACATTGGTATTGTTCCATCCATCTATACTTTTCCCGAAAAATGCCAGCGAGCCGGGGGAAAGATACAGGCCGTTATTCATACTGCCTGTTACATTCATTATAGAATTGTCAGCATTTTTTCCCAGCACACCAGTGATATGGAATAAATGTTTATCGCCGGAAAAGTTTTCAATAACAAGGGTTTGACCTGTTACATTTGTGCTGCCAAAATATTTTTTTGCCTTTTCTTCAGTGATCAACAATGAGTATGGTTCATTTAACGCAGAAGAACCATCTCCTTCCAGGAGGTGAAAACCATATGTATTGATAAGACTGCTATCTCCGATTTGTATGGATTCGCGGTATGGCTGGTCTTTAGCTGTTACAACAGAAGTGAAAACATCCCAACGGTAATAGTTAGCTACTAATTGCGGATACTGTTGTTTTAAGGCTTTGGGTAATTCTCCGGGAGTGACTATTTCGTATCCCATACCGGGTTCCTTCCAGCCGCTTTGAAGAATATAATGCTGCCCGTTGTTTTTTAATCCACTGTTTACCTGCTTTTCACTCCAGATATAAGCAATAATGCTTAAGGTAAAAGTGATGCCGGTGCACAGGCCTGCAATATTTATCAGGGAATAAAAACGGTGCTTTAAAATATTTCTCCAGGCAATTTTGAGATAGTTTTTCAGCATAAGAATTCATCTGGTTTGTAATTGCGAACGAAATGCATACCGGATTTTAGGATGTTGAAAAATAGATGATTATAATATGATCGATAATCGAGTGTACGATTTTGATACAGGCATTGTCCGTTTTTATGCAACGCGGGCAATCCCAGTCAATTGTAACAAACTCGGGTTTATTTACTAAATTCATAGGCAATTTAGCCCGGAAAAAACCGGCGGATTGGTGTGAATGAGGTGTAAAACGATGCCATATACAAGAATAATTCTTTCAGTCATCTGCTGGGTGATGGCTTTGCCTCTTATAGCAGGCGATTTTCCTATACGCAACCTTGGAATTGAAAATGGCCTTTCCAATAATGCTGTTACCTGTATTTACCAGGACTACCGTGGATTTATGTGGTTTGGTACTTACGATGGATTGAACCGCTTTGATGGCTATTCCTTTAAAGTATACCGGAATAAATTTGGCGATGACCGGTCCTTGCTCACCAACGCTGTCTATTGCATGGAAGGCGATGCTGCGAATAATATCTGGATCGGCGGGCAAAAAGGAGCTTGCCTGTATGATCCTGCCAGCGAAACTTTTACAACTTTATCATTCAGAACTGCCAATGGCCGGCAGGCAAAATTGCTGGACAATGTGCATACCATAAAAGCCATTGACAATGGAATGCTGGTAGGTACCAACCGCATGGGGCTCGTGTTTTTTGAAAAGGGATCCATGATAGGCACCCGGATACCGCTGCCTTCAGGAGTTGCAGGTAAAGACAACTATGATGTAACTGCGATTGAAATGAGTGGTGGCGCATATAGCTGGGTATTTATACAGCAAGCCGGTCTTTTTACATTCAATCATCAAACAAAGACACTGCAATTGGTAAATGGAGACATTCAACAAGCCAATTGTTTAAAATATTCCAGCCCAAATCATTTATGGCTGGGAAACGAAAAAGGCCTTTTCGCTTATGATGGGCAGGTAAACCGTTACTCTGCTAACCAGGCGGCGTTGGTTGGCAAAATTGTGAATATATGTATTGACCGCCGCGGTAATCTATGGGCCGCTTCGGATGGAGAAGGAGTACTGGTAAAAGAAAAGAATAAAGAGATGGCTGTTCCTTTTACCAATTATGGTGGACGAGTGATCAACAG
>CBHEUU010000210.1:0-7592 GCA_965990355.1 uncultured Chitinophagaceae bacterium | reverse complement strand
TATCTTTTCAATAATAAAGGCCTGAAAACAAAAGAGGCTTTATTCAATAAACAAAAAGAGCTGACAGGGCGCATTGAATATGCTTACACCTTCCAGCCCTGAAATATTTCTGCACTTGCCATAGGGGTATACCCGGTATTTGTTGTTGTTTGTTTTTGTCCGATTAATCAAAAGCATCAGCACGAAATTTCTATCCATCATGGATGATTTACCGGACATATATTTTAACATATTTAAATGGCACAGCCTGTAAAGGCGCAGATATCTTTGCGCCGCTATCACTTACGTAACCATAACCCTATTATGCAAAAGATCACACTAGCTGCGCTGTTCTTCCTGTTTGCCATGGTATGTCATGGCCAGAAGTTCACGCTTAGCGGCATCATCAAATCCAAAGCAAAAGGAGAAACCCTTATCGGCGCCAGCGTCCGCGTTGGCAACAATGGCACAGTCAGCAACGAATACGGTTTCTTTTCCCTCACTCTCGAAAAAGGTTCTTACACAGTTGAATTCAGCGCTGTTGGTTTGCAAAGCCAGCAGCAGGAAATTGTACTTGACAAAGACATTACACTGAACATGCAACTGGAAGACGAAGTAAAAAACCTTGAAGGCGTTGTTGTGAGCGCACAATCACGTGGCCGCAGTATCAGCAGCCCTCAGATGGGCATTGAAAGAGTATCAACCAAAGAGATCAAGAACATCCCGGTACTCTTTGGAGAAAAGGATATCTTAAAAACTATCCAGCTTCTGCCCGGTATCAAATCAGCAGGCGATGGTAATAGCGGCTTTTTTGTTCGTGGTGGCGCTGCCGATCAAAACCTGATCTTACTGGATGAAGCACCTGTGTACAATGCGTCGCATTTGCTCGGTTTCTTTTCCACTTTCAACTCAGATGCGATAAAAGACATCACGGTGTATAAAGGAGGTATGCCCGCTCAATACGGAGGCCGTCTTTCTTCAGTACTGGACATAAAAATGAATGACGGGAATAACCAGGACTATAATGTAAGCGGAGGCATTGGCCTGATCTCCGCCAAATTGAATGCGGAAGGACCGATACAAAAAGATAAATCTTCTTTTCTTGTAACAGGACGCCGCACTTATGTGGATGCATTCCTGAAATTGTCAAAGGACTCTGCAGTGAACAGAAATAAACTTTATTTCTACGATCTGAATGCAAAACTGAATTACCAGTTGGGAAGTAAAGATCGCCTCTACCTTTCCGGCTACTTTGGAAAGGACGTGCTGGGAGTAGGCGAAACCTTTGGGATTGATTGGGGCAATAGCACAGGTACTTTGCGCTGGAACCATATTTTCAGCAACCAGCTTTTCTCCAATACCTCCATCATCTTCAGCAATTATAATTACAAGATCTCCATCCGCAGTGGTGGTGATAATTTTGATATTATTTCGAAGATACAGGACTGGAACCTGAAGCAGGAATATCAATGGTATGCCAACTCCGATCACAATATCCGGTTTGGGTTCAATACCATTTATCACACTATCACTCCCGGGGAAATAAAGGCTTATGAATCCGTAAGTATCAACTCAACTGCCCTGCAAAAAAGATATTCCTGGGAAAATGCTGTTTTCCTGAGCGACACCTGGAAAGCTTCAGATAAAGTGAACCTCACGTATGGCTTGCGGGCTTCATCCTTCAGTATATTGGGTAAAGGCGATTTTTATAATATAGATGGAGACGGAAAAGTAATAGACACCCTAAGCTATAAAAACGGGGATTTCGTAAAAACATACTTCAACCTGGAGCCCCGCGTAGCTGCCAGCTATAGTTTCAATCCCCGCAGTTCCGTCAAAGCATCTTATGTAAGAAATGTGCAGAACATGCACCTGGTGTCCAACTCCACTTCCGCCAATCCAACGGATAAATGGATTGCCAATACAAATATCATCAAACCGGAAGTGGCTGACCAGGTATCCATTGGATATTACCGCAATCTTTTCAACAACCAATTCGAGCTGAGTGTGGAAACTTATTACAAGTGGATGCAAAACCAGATCGATTACCGCGATGGAGCCGACATATTTGCCAATAGCGATGCTATTGAATCGGAACTGTTGTTTGGCAAAGGCCGCGCTTATGGTATCGAATTCCATTTGAAAAAGAAAGCAGGCAAATTCACCGGTTGGCTGAGCTACACATTGTCTAAAACAGAAAAGAAAATAAACGGTATCAATAACGACGAATGGTACAATGCCCGCCAGGACCGTACGCATGATGTATCACTTGTTGGCTCTTATCAACTCAACCGAAAATGGACATTGTCTGCCACCTGGGTTTTCTATACCGGCGATGCCGTTACTTTCCCTGCAGGGAAATACAGCATAGATGGACAGACTATTTATTACTATACAGAAAGGAATGGCTACCGTATGCCGAATTATCACCGGCTTGACCTGGGAGCAACCTGCGTGCTGAAACAAAAAAAGCGCTGGTCGTCTGAACTCAGTTTCAGTCTTTTCAATGCTTATGGCCGGGAAAATGCCTATACCATCAATTTCAGGGATAATGCCGATGATCCCAGCAAGACCGAAGCCGTTCGCGTTGCATTGTTCAAATTCATTCCTTCTGTTTCCTACAACTTCAAATTCTGATTTATGACAGATAAAAAATTAAACCGTTCCTTTCGTTTAACAGGCCTGTTTGCCCTGCTGGCATTGATCAGCCTGAGCTCCTGTGAAAAAGTAATTGATATTGATCTCAACAAAGCGGAGAAGAAATATGTGGTGGAGGCGATCGTTACAGACCAGGCTGGCGCGCGTGTGCTGCTGAGCCAGACAAAGGATTTTGAAGACGATAATACTTTTGTCGGTATTGGTGGCGCTATTGTTCAGATCACAGAACAAGGCGGCGCTACTACTACTTTATCAGAAACATCCGCTGGTATATACGAAGCTCCTGCGCTGATTGGTTCAAGCGGTAAAACCTATTCGTTATCAGTAAAGCTGGATGGCCAGTCATTCACAGCAGTTACCACCATGCCACAAAAGATCAACCTGGATACCATTTACGTAACAGATGAGTTGCTGTTTGGAGATACGTACAAGATCGTGAATCTCGAATACAAGGATCCTCCCGGCCGTGGGCAGAACTACCGTTTTGTGCAGTATCTGAATGGAGTGAAAGAAACGGAAATATTCGTTCAGAATGATGAATATACTGATGGACGGGATGTCACCACCAAGCTCTTCTATTTTCCTGATGACGATGAGGACGAAAAACGTAAGATCAAAAGCGGCGACCAGGTACGTATTGATATGTTCTGCATAGATGCCAACATATACAAATACTGGTTCAGTTTGTACAGGAGCTCTACCGGCGAAAGCCAGGCCACTCCCTCCAACCCGGTAAGCAATATGAAAGGGGGTGCATTGGGCTATTTCAGTGCACACACTACGCAGACGAAGACGATGGTAGCCCCTTGATTCGGATGTGGGATGCGAGATACGGGATACTTCATGACAGAAAACATTGGGCATTATTTCTGCATCCTGAATCTCGCATCTCGTATCTATCATCTGCTGCCTATGTCTTAATTTTGCATCCGGTCAGCACTCCGCTGTCCATTAAAGACACTCTCCTATGCAGCACATCGTCATTATCGGCGGCGGCTTTGCCGGCGTCAACCTGGCAAAGTACCTCGCCAACAATAAAGATTTTACTGTTACTCTTGTAGATCGGAACAATTACAATTTCTTTCCTCCCCTGCTTTACCAGGTGGCCACCAGCTATCTTGAAACCTCCAGTATCTGCTATCCGTTCAGAAGATTTCTGCGCGGGAAGAAAAATGTTCAGTTCCGTATGGGAGAATTCCAGCGATTGATTGCTGCAGAAAATAAAGTAGTGCTTTCCACAGGCGAGCTTACATATGATTACCTGGTTTTTGCTGTAGGCGCCGAAACCAATTTCTTCGGAATGGAAAATGTGAAGAAAAATGCATTACCAATGAAAACAGTGAATGATGCATTGGAACTCCGCAATTACTTTTTGCAACGCATGGAACAGGCCGCCCGCACTACAGACGAGAATGAAAGAAAAAAGCTATTGACCATTGTTGTGGCTGGTGGTGGCCCCACAGGTGTGGAAGTATCCGGCGTACTGGCTGAAATGAAAAAACATGTGATGCCTAAGGATTATCCTGAGCTTACCGGCAAAGGTTATGAATCGCATATCTACCTGGTAGATGGCGGTGGCAAACTGTTGTCGCCAATGAGCGAAAAATCACAGATAGATACATTGAACGCATTGACCAAAATGGGTGTGGAAGTAAAACTCAACCACCAGGTAAAGGATTACCAGAATGATGTGGTTACGTTTGTCAACGGAGCTTCCATTGAAACAAAAACAGTAGTATGGGCCGCGGGCGTTACAGGTTCGGTGTTTGAAGGTGTTCCTGCAGAATGTTACGGACGTGGGAGAAGACTGATCGTGGATGAAACCAATAAAGTGATAGGCTTGCCAAATGTATATGCAATTGGTGACGCCTGTCTTCAAACAACAGATAAGAATTTCCCCAATGGCCATCCCCAGGTGGCGCAGCCAGCGATACAACAGGGTAAACATCTCGCAAAAAATTTCAGCGCCATGGCAAAGGGACAGGCATTGAAACCATTTGCCTATTATGATAAAGGCACCATGGCCATCATTGGACGGAATAAAGCCGTTGCCGATATTCCCAAACCCAAATTGCATTTTAAGGGGTTTATCGCCTGGCTGATGTGGCTGTTCATTCACGTTATATCATTGATCAATTACCGCAACAAAATAAGAACACTGTATAACTGGACAGGCGCTTATTTCACCAGGGACCAATCATTGCGGATGATCGTACGGCCCGACCGCAATACCCAGGATGTATGATTCATTAACGCCTGTTTAACAGCAAATTTTGCGTACTTTACCAGGACTGTAGAGAATGGCACCCTTTTTTCTATAGCTAACATTTAATCCATTTGCTATGGACAGACGATCCTTTCTTACCTCCTTTCGCAAGGAAGACAATATTAATTGGAATTATAATCCCGGGTTTGCAAGCGTTTCTTCCGGCATTGATCCTGTAAAAGGTAAACTGGCTTCGCCTCAACTCGTTCACCTGCTGAAAAGGAGCATGTTTGGCGCCAGCCCTACAGATATTCAGCATTTCCATTCAAAAAAACTAAAAAAGATCATACAGGAACTGGTCTACAAAGAAGAAGCAGCCCCACTCCCTCCTGTTAATAATTATAACGACCCTGATTCAAAAAAAACTGAAGAGAATTATTTTTTTGATGAAGAAATCCCCGCAGGGCAAACATGGATCAATTCCACTACCTATAATGGCAAGAATAATGCCCGCAGGAAAAACTCTTTTAAAAGCTGGTGGTATGGGTTAATGGTCAACCAGGATGCTACCCTGCGTGAAAAAATGGTTTTATTCTGGCATAATCATTTTGCAACAGAAGCAAATATTATTGATAATGCGCGTTACCTGTACCAGCATAATGAAACATTGCGCCGCAATGCGCTCGGCAATTTCAAAACACTGGTCAAAGAAATAACAGTCGATCCTGCCATGCTGAAATACCTGAATGGCTATGCTAATGCTAAGAAAGCGCCGGATGAAAATTATGGCAGGGAATTGCAGGAACTTTTCACCATGGGAAAAGGCCCTGATTCCCACTATACAGAAAATGATGTAAAAGCAGCAGCAAGAGTGCTTACAGGTTACAGGATTGACGGTAAAACATTTTCTTTTGTATTCGATGCCGGAAGGCATGATGAAGGAGATAAACAGTTCTCTGCGTTTTATAACAATACCGTGATCAAAGGCAGAAAGGGACCTGCTGGTGCTGAAGAAACAGATGAATTGCTGACCATGCTGTTTGCCCAGCAGGAAGTTTCCAAATTCATTTGCCGGAAACTATACCGTTTCTTTGTTTATCACACCATTGATGCCGATACGGAAAAGAATGTGATAGAGCCTTTAGCTGCATTGTTCCGCAAAAAAGATTACGAGATCAGGCCGGTGCTGGCAGCCTTGTTCAGCAGCAAACATTTTTTTGATGCAGCCAATTTTGGTGCGATGATCAAGAGCCCGGTTGATTTTACCGTTGGCCTTTGCCGGGAATATGGGCTTCGTTTTCCTGATGCAGCCAATTTTGTTGATCAATACGGTCTTTGGGAGCAATTGAGAAACCAGGCTGCCGCCATGCAGCAAAATATCGGAGATCCGCCGAATGTAGCCGGGTGGCAGGCTTATTACCAGGACCCGCAATACGATAAACTTTGGATCAGCTCAGACACATTGCCCCGCCGCAACCTGTTTACCGACCGCATGATCAATAGTGGGTTTGTAAGAGGCGAAAACAAGGTGCTGATCAATGCAGTTGAATTTACCAAACAACTTCCTGAGCCCGGTGATCCGGATAAACTGATCGATGATGCCGTTAACCGTCTTTACAATATGGACATGGCGGCAGCAGATAAAGCTTTTATCAAAAGCAGTATTCTTTTATCGGGACTCACAGGCATGCAATCAGACCACTACTGGACTGATAGCTGGAATACTTATCTCAAAAATCCTGCTGATAAGAAAAATGCCGACCAGGTAGTAAAAAAACTGAAAACCCTTTATAAATACTTAATGAACCGCCCGGAATATCAACTGTGTTGATACAGCTGTTCATTTTTAAACAAAAACAAAAGGGATGAAACGGAGAGATTTTTTTAGACATACATTACCAGCTGTAGCGCTGCCTGCGTTACTGGATGGGTTTTCCCTGAATGCCTGGGGCAACTCGCCTTTACTGGAAGCGATCAGCGCGGCGAATGATACGGACAGGGTGCTGGTGCTGGTGCAATTGAATGGAGGAAATGACGGATTGAATACAGTAATCCCCATTGATCTCTATGATGCCTACCAGGCGGCAAGAACAAACATCGCCATTCCACAGGATAAAATATTAAAGCTTGATGGATTTGATAAAACAGGACTTAATCCTGCCATGTCGAATATCCAGCGCCTGTTCAATGACGGAAAGATCACCATCGTGCAGGCAGTAAGCTATCCCAACCCCAATTTCTCGCATTTCCGCGCAACAGATATCTGGCTTAGCGGATCAGATTCTGATAAAATGCTGGAAACGGGATGGACCGGCCGCTATCTTGAACAGGAGTTTCCCGGCTTTCCTACCGGATATCCTAATAGCAATATGACAGATCCATTAGGCATACAGGTAGGTGGAATTGTTTCACCTGCTTTGCAGGGATCCGTTACAAGCATGGGCATGGCCATCACTAACCATTCCAATTTTTATGCTCTGCTGAATGATAAGCTGACGTTTACCACTGCTCCTTCCCGTGCGGGTGATCAGCTTGCTTATATCCGGCAGATGTCTATGATAACGGACAAGTATTCCACCATCATTAAAAACGCTGCGCAAAAGATCACCAAACAATCTTCACTTTATCCTGCCCAGGGAAAAAATCCATTGGCAGATCAATTGAAGATCGTTGCCCGGCTGATTGCCGGTGGTTTGAAAACAAAAGTGTACATGGTGAATTTGGGTGGGTTTGATACGCATGCAAAGCA
>CBHEUU010000209.1:0-7599 GCA_965990355.1 uncultured Chitinophagaceae bacterium | reverse complement strand
TTCAAGAATATGAATCTCGACATGCGCCAGTATGGAAAGTTGCGTATGTTCATTCACGCAGAAGGAAGACAGTTTGATAATATGATCAATGATGGATCACTTACTGCTGTGATCCGTTTTGGCAGCGACGTGCAGGGTAACTATTATGAGGTGAGAATACCTTTGAAGAAAACGCCCTGGGGTGCAACAGACAGTCTTGCTATCTGGCCAGAACAAAACAATCTTGATTTTGATCTGCAGGACCTGACGAAGATGAAGCTGCGACGAAATCAAGCTGGTATTTCGCCAGCGACATACTATTCTGAAACCCTGGACAATGGGCGAAAGTATGCACTGATCGGTAATCCCAACCTGGGTGAAGTAAGAAGCATGCTCTTATCTATAGAAAACAGCACCAAGAACCCTGTGTCTGCCGAAATATGGGTGAACGAACTCAGGTTCTCCAATCTCGATGAAAAAGGAGGATGGGCTGCATTGGGAAGAGTGGATATAAAACTGGCTGATCTTGGAAGCATTACGATGGCCGGTACAGCCAAAAGCAAAGGCTTTGGTACGCTGGAGCAAAGAGTAAATGAACGAAGCCGGGAAGATGTATACACTTTTGATCTTTCTGCTAATATTGATGCAGGCAAATTATTGCCAAAAAAACTTGGTATACAGATACCGGTATATGCAGGCATCAGCCGTATTGCCAGCACACCGGAATATGATCCTTATGATCTCGATATCAAATTAAAAGATAAGCTCGATGCAGCAGGCAGTGGCCATATCGCGGACTCCATCAAAAACGATGCGCAGGATATTACCACCATCAAGACCCTCAATTTTACTAATGTAAAAAAACTGAAGACCGATGGTAAACAGCCCAAGATATGGAGCCTGACCAATCTTGATTTCAGTTACTCCTATATTTATACACAGCAACACAACCCTCTGATAGAAAACTATGAGATGAAGAGGACCCGCGGGGTGATCGCTTACAACTATGCACCCCAGCCAAAATATGTAGAACCATTCAAAGGTCTTATTAAGTCCAAATCAAAATGGTGGTCTTTGATCAAGGACTTTAATTTCAACTATGTGCCTTCGCAATTGTCGTTCCGTGCAGATATATTCCGGCAGTTTGGTGCTACAAGGCCGCGTAATGTAGGCGGCGGTCCTTATAAAATACCGGAGACTTACGATAAGTATTTTACGTTTGACCGGTATTATATTTTGCAATGGAATCTTACCAGGTCGCTGGCTATTGATTTCACTGCAACAAACAATGCACGGATAGATGAGCCTTATGGACGTATAGACACAGATCCCAAAAAAGATTCTGTTCGCTCCAATTTCTTCAAAGGCGGCCGTAATACACAATACACACAGCAACTCATTGCCACGTATAACGTGCCGATGCAAAAGATCCCGTTCCTTGACTGGACCACTTTGCGCGCTTCTTACACCACTCAATACAACTGGCTGGCTGCATCATTGCTGGCAAGAAGTTTGGGTAACACTTTATCCAATACACAAACAAGAACGATTAACGGGACACTGAATTTTGAACAGTTATACAGTAAATCAAGATTTCTTCGTGCAGCATTGGCTCCTCCGGTGAATAAACCTAAGGCCAACGCTCCTGCGGCCGCCAAGCCTGCAAAACCCGTGTCAGAAAGTGTTGCCAATGGTGTGCCTCAGGTGTTGTCGGATTCCGCATTGGCGAAGATGACTCCAAAACAAAGAAGAAAAGCAAAAAGGGAACAACGCCGCAGGGCAAGGGAAGAAAGAAGAAGGCAGAAGGAAATGAACAGGCAAACATTGCCGGAAGTGGGAGGCGCTATGCGTACAGTAGCGGGACTTGTTACTGCAGTGAAAACAGTTACCGTCCAGTATACACAGGATTTTGGAACCACTTTACCTGGTTATATGGACAGCACCCGCATAATGGGACTTAACCCGAAAAGCGGTCAGCCTGGTTTAGGATTTATCTTCGGTTATCAGCCGGATACAAACTGGATCAATAATTTTGGCGCCAAAGGTCTTTTATCCAATGACCCGAGGGTGACGGCCATGATACAGCAACGTTATAACCAGCGATTGAACATAACGGCACAGGTAAGTCCGTTCAGGGATTTTAATATTGATCTGAACCTGGAGAAAACATACAGCAAACAATATTCTGAACTGTATAAGGATACAAGCGGCACTTCAGGGCTTCAACGTCTCAGTCCTTATGCAGCAGGTAGTTTCTCCATCAGTTATATTTCCTATCAAACCCTGTTTGATAAGTTTGATCCGAATGTGGTTTCAGAAACCTTCAAACGTTTTGAAGCCAATCGCGTTGCTTTGTCACAAAAATTGGGATTGGAGAATCCTTATGTTGCTAACCCCACTCCGGGTGCAGACGGTTATGTGGAAGGTTATGGCCGCTATGCACAGGATGTGGTGATACCGGCATTCCTTGCTGCATATACTAATAAAAATCCTACGTCAGTAAAAGGAGTGAAGAACAGTAGCCCGAATATCAGTTCAAATCCTTTCTCCGGATTTATACCCAAACCCAACTGGACGGTGACGTACAACGGCCTTTCACGTATCGGCGACCTGGAAAGAATATTTACTACCGTTACAATAAGGCATGGCTATCATAGCACACTTAGTATGAACAGCTTTAATACAGCCTTGTTGTTCCAGGACCCGTTACGCGTTTCGTATCCTTCTTTCCGTGATTCGTTGACCGGTAACTTTATACCATATTTCCTTGTACCGAATATCAGCATCCAGGAACAATTTGATCCGCTGATCGGTGTGGAAATGACATTTACCAATCAATTGTCAACCCGCTTTGAATACCGTAAGAGCCGTACGCTCAGCCTGAGCCTGATAGATTATCAACTGGCGGATACACGTTCTTATGAATTTTCTTTCGGCTTTGACTGGCGCAAGAAAGGCGTGCCACTGATCAGGAAGATCGGTAAGATGAAGCTGGATAATGATATTACCTTCAAGCTGGATTTCAGCATACGTGATGATGCTACGGCCAATAGCAAGCTGGACCAGGGAACTGCTTTTGGTACTTCGGGTCAGAAAGTGATACGTATAGCTCCTTCTATTGATTATATTCTGAACAACCGGGTGAGCCTGAAGTTCTATTATGAACAGAACAGGAATATTCCGAAGATCAGTAATGCTTTCCCGATCACGAATACAAGGGCGGGATTGCAGGTGAATATTTCGTTGGCACAATAATTTAAGGAATGGCTAAAGAGATTATCCATATTGGAATTATAGGGTATGGCTACTGGGGGCAGAATATTGTGCGGAATTTCTTTAATGCAGCTCATTGCAAGGTTGGTAAAGTAGCTGATCAGCGGGAAGATTGCCGAGAATTATTTACCAAACATTATCCTTCTATAGAAATATGTGCAAGTGCTGAAGAGGTGATAAAAGATAAAGCGATCGATGCTATTGTGATCGCAACACCGGTATCAACCCATTATGATCTTGCAAAGAAAGCGTTGCAGGAAGGAAAGCATGTGCTGGTGGAAAAACCTATGACATCTTCTGTGGCAGAAGCAAAAGAACTGATGGAGCTTGCTGCGCAAAAAGGGTTAACACTAATGGTGGACCATACTTTTCTTTACACCGGCGCTGTGCAAAAGATAAAGCAACTGATAGATAATAAGGTGATCGGTAAAGCAAGGTATTTTGATTCCACCCGTATCAATCTAGGATTATTTCAACCGGATATAAATGTACTTTGGGACCTGGCGGCGCATGATCTTTCCATACTGGTTTACCTGATGGAAGAAGAACCCGTGAGTGTTCATGCCACTGGCATCTCACATACGCGCAATGGCATTGAGAACATCGCCTATATGACCCTTCATTATAACACCGATTTTATCGCGCATTTTCATTGTTCCTGGACATCGCCGGTTAAAATACGGCAGACACTTATCGGTGGTGATGAAAAAATGATCATTTATAATGATCTTGAGCCGACGGAAAAAGTGAGGATATATGATACGGGTTATAATTTTAAAAACGAAGAAGATAAAAAACAGATGCTGGTGGATTACCGTACAGGCGATGTCAGCATTCCGAAAATATCAGGCCGGGAAGCATTGTCGGGAGTGGCAGCAGATTTTATTGCGTCCATTATGAATGGAAAAGAACCGCTTGCCAATGCGGGATCAGGTCTTCGTGTGGTGCAGATACTGGAAGCATCGCAACAATCTATAAAAAACAAAGGCCAGGAAGTTCAAATAAAATGAATATGGAATTACTGACCATTCAAAGCAATACACAAAACCTCCGGAATGTGAGGGTGGGGAAGAATGTGCAGATCTTCAGTTTTGTGAATGCATATGAATGCACTATTGGTGATGGCTCCAAAGTGGGAGCATTTACCGAAATACAGAAAGAGGTGTTGATAGGAAAGAATTGTAAAATATCGAGTCATTCATTTATTTGCACGGGTGTGGAAATGGAAGACAATGTTTTTATTGGGCATGGTGTAATGTTTACCAATGATCTTTATCCCCGTGCCACCCGTGAAGACGGTCAATTGCAAACGGAAGATGACTGGCAATTGATTAAAACAAAAGTAAAAAAAGGAGCTTCCATCGGCAGCAATGCAACGATATTGTGTGGAATAACAATAGGAGAGAATGCTGTTGTAGGCGCCGGAGCTGTAGTGACAAAAGACGTGGCAGCCAACACCACTGTAGCAGGAAACCCCGCAAAAGTCATTAAAGGATGAAGACAATCGGCGTGATCGGTTTTGGGAAAATTGGCCAGGCAATAGCTGCCAATATGCTTCGCCGTGGCGGATATAAAGTGGTGGCGGTGGATACAGATACAAGTTTGCTTAATGACTTCAACACATCTATCTTTTCTTCAAAGGAACCTGGTGTAGAAAAATTATTGACAGACGCTTATAAAAACAGGCAACTGGAACTGGCCAATGATTTTTCAGGAATGGAAAATGCAGAAGCTGTTGTTCTTTCCCTTCCTTTATTGGTAAATGAAGAAAAGAAGACCATTGATACAGCTTTTCTTGAAAGTCTGCACCAATTATTACCTTACTGTAAGAACCGGTTACTGATTGTTGTAGAAACATCTGTACCGGTAGGCTATTGCCGCACTGTTCTTCTTCCTGCATTGGAAGCGAATGGAAAAAAACATGGAATTGATTTTTTACTGGCACATAGCCCTGAAAGAATCAAGAGTGGCACCATGCTGGAGCAGTTGGACCGTGTTCCTAAAATAATCGGTGGTATCACGGAAGAGGCAACAGCCAGGGCATATGATGTGTATGCAGGTTTTTTCAAAAAAGAATTACTTCATTGCCTGGATAGTATTGAGGCAGCAGAAATGTTGAAACTGGCTGGAATGATTTACCGCGATGTAAACATCGCTTTGTCTAACCAACTGGCCATGTTTGCCAATAAAGCCGGCATTGATTTTCCTGCTCTGCTTCCACTGATCAATACCGATGGTGAAGCGCACCTGCTTCAGCCGGGAATTGGCGTTGGTGGGCATTGTACACCGGTGTATCCTTATTTCCTGATTGAAAATTTCCGGAAAGCAGGGCTTGAGTTTACCCTGGCTTCAGAGGGACGTAACATCAATGAATCAATGGCTGCTTATGTGTTTTCACTGGTAAAAGATAAACTGACAACAAAGAAAGCATTGATACTGGGATTATCTTTTCGTCCCAATGTGAAAGAAGATGCGAACAGCCCCGGTGCGCAACTGTATAAAGTATTAAAGAATGAAGGATTTGAAGTATACCTGCATGATGCTGAGTATACCGCAGAAGAATTAAAGGAAAAGGGCTTTGCCACTGCAGACCCAGACACAGTAAAAGTAGAAACTGTGTTTTTAGCTACCATGCACAAACAATATCAACAACTTGATTTTAATAAAATGGCATCGAATGGGGTCCGCTACCTGGTGGACGGAAGAAATGCGCTGCCGAAGGAGAAAGTGGAATCAGCAGGCATCAATTATATGGCTATAGGTAAAGGATAAACAATCAACTCGCTTTTTTGAAAAGCATTACATACCCGCACAGGTTTTTCTTCTTCTTCTTATTTACCTGCACTGGTTTCATCATGTGAAATTCAGATTGTGTAGGAGTGTAGCCATAAGAAATTATATTTCCATCTATATCACCCCATCTTTTTTGCTGAAAAATAACTTCCTTTTCATTCCAGTCATACATCCGCACTTCATAAAGCTTGGAGGTATAGTCGCCGATGAATACAAATTGGTACCAGGTGCCCTGGGTAAGGGGAACAACCACCGGCATTTCATATTCGCTTTCCATTGTAATGGAAGCTTCTTTCAATAACAGAAGTCCGTCTTTCTGAAAAAGATTTTTAAGGCTGTCTACCTGGCGTGCAATCATTGTATCGTTGCAGGATTGAAGCCGGATCACGTCCTGGCCGACAGCATTGAACTGCAGAAGAAAGAGTATAGATAGGAATGAAAAAAAGGTCTTCATAAAAAAAGTTATCTGGATCTGGATTTGGATCAAACAAAACTAGATGAAATAAGCCAGCCGGACAATAATGCTAAACGGCAAAATACTTCATTAAGTATAGCACTTGAATAGGTGTTTTACTACGTATTTATACGATGCATGTCAATGCCGGAACATATATATACCATCTGCCTGCTGTGTGCAGGTGATTACAAGGTCATTGATGCAAACATGCGGCGGCAGGGTTGTGCAATAAAAGATCACGTCTGCCACATCTTCTGCAGTAAGTGGTTTAATGCCGGTATATACACTTTTAGCGGTGCTTTCATCCCCCTTAAAACGGACCGTTGAGAACTCAGTTTCGGCAGCACCGGGATGAATGGCCGTTACTTTAATATTATGCCGCAACAGGTCAATCCGCATGGCCTGGTTCATTGCTTCCACAGCATGCTTGGTAGCGCAATACACATTCCCTTTTTCATACACCTGCTTGCCGGCAACAGAACCCATATTGATGATATGCCCCTGTTTGCGGGCAGCCATCAGTTGCGATACCGCTTTGGCTACATACATAAAGCCTTTCACATTGGTGTCTACCATTGTATTCCAGTCGTCAAGACTTGCTTCATCAAAATAATCCCTGCCTAATGCAAGACCTGCATTATTCACAAGCACATCAATTGCCTGCCATTCAGCTGGCAAAGTAGAAACAGCATTGAAAACGGCCTGCTGATCTCTTACATCAAAAGCACGGACAATAACCTGTATGGAGAAATTTTTTTCAAGCGTTGTTTTCAGTTCATTCAAACGTTCTTCCCTGCGGCCATTAATAATAAGATGATAGCCATTGGCTGCAAATTTTTCTGCGCAGGCTTTTCCAAAACCGGATGTAGCGCCGGTGATAAAGGCAATTTTAGGCATAGAAGTAATTAAGAACGCGAAGATAATTAAATCGTTGTTCGATGAGCGTTGACCGAGTAGCCGTTTCCCGCTGTATGTCACCCCGGCCCTGGCTTAGTGAACGTGCAAGTTTAAATAATGTAAGAGCCGGGGTCTCCCAGCGCTGCACTCGTTTCAGACCAATAAGTCTTATTGCTGAGAAAATACTGCAGATATGAGAG